>JACZJJ010000022.1 GCA_014860625.1 Bacteroidales bacterium
AACCAAACATTACTGTTAATAGTATTAGCAAACCAATTGTATTTAACCATAGTCGGCCAGCTGGAATTAAATGCCTTTAACTGATAGATACAATTGTTTTTAATTGATTGCGCATTGTCAAAAGTGGATCCGGAATCACCCTGTATATAAATATTACTATTTCTGATAGATGTGATTCCGTACGCATTATTTATAATTTTATTCTGATTGACAATTCTTGCTTCCGAATTGTATATATTGACGGCAATACTGCTATCAGAACAGGTCCCGTTGTGATTTATCGTCACGTTCTCAATATCAAAAGGCAGGCTGGAATTCCTATAATTGTTCTGTATATCAATAGCCGTAGCGCTATGGTGGTTGATAGAACAATCTTTTATGAGGAATTTCGCGTAATGATTAAGTCGGATCACATAATCATCCGCAACAGAATTTTCAAAATTGCAATTCTTTATTTCGATGTATGGTTGGTTGTCTAAGGCATAATCACATAATATTTTTTTCATGTTACCTGGGATTAACCGTTATTTTTGAATTATTATTTTTTGCACTGAAAATGAACCGGCTGTTTGCATTCTGATTACATATTCTCCGGGATTCATTTCAGATAAGTTAATATTTTCTATCAAAGTACTATGCCCTTTAATTTGTTTAATGAATACACATTGTGCATTATTGTCATATATTTCAATCATTTTCAAAGGTTGATCCGATTCAATACGGAATACTCCTCTGTTTGGGATTGGAAAAACAAGTATTTCGCTATTTTCTATCTTTTTCTTTCCAATCCCAGTTATAAGTCCCTCTTCATCCGTTTTAACTAGGTATGATCGATGATATGAATAGCCAGAACCACCCACGACTACAATTCCATTATCATTTGTCATCTTTACTTCATATCCGACATCATTATCCTGTCCATAAGTTCTAGTCCATATGGTATCTCCAAATTGATCAGTTTTCAGTAAATACAAATCCGCTAAGAAAGATGAAGAACTATTTATCGATCCACAGAGTATATAATTATGATCAATTGTTTCAACTAACGAATATGCAACTTCGAGGCTGGTCAGATCAGTTATTCGTTTTGTCCATACCGTATCGCCTATATTATCTGTTTTTATAAGCAGAATTTTACATGGCTGTGATTCATTCTCCTGAGATGTTCCACAAATCATATATCCATTGTCATATGTTTCCGTAACATCACATCCAATGGAATAGTCATTCCAGTCGTAATTTTTTTTCCATTCCACATTCCCGTATTGATCCGTTTTTATGATGAAAATCCCTCTTACATCCGGATTTGAAAAGGGAGCCGATGCCCCGCAAATAACATATCCCTGATCACCGGTAATGCGAAATCCCCACGGACCGATTTTATGCAAGGAATCCAGGATAATTGCCCGGGTCCAGAGGGTATCTCCCCAGGCGTCAGTTTTTATCAAATAGATCCCGCCATAAACCGCGGTTTGAATATCACCACAAACAATATATCCGGAATCAGAGGAAGTTTCGTATGCGGAAATCCCCCATTCAATTTCGGATTTATTAAATGTTTTTGTCCATAAGGTATCTCCATTTGCGTCTATTTTTAGCAGATGAATATTTGGCCAGGTTAACGTTGGATTATTTACTCCGCTGACAATATACGCCCCATCCCATGTTTTGTTGACAGATAATCCAAAACAAGATCCCGAACTCCCATAAGTTTTCACCCATATAGTATCACCATAAATGTCAGTTCGTACGATTAGAACTTTATTATGTGGCGATCCCTCTTGTCTTCCAACAAATGTATATCCTCCATCATCGTTTTGAACTACGGAATTTCCATAATTTTGATTAGGGATTTCATCGTAGATTCTTTCAAATGTCGGTTGTGAGATTAATGGATTTGAAGATAAAATGAATATAAGAAAAATGAAACCGGAAAGTGGAAGAATAGTAAATTTCATAATGTTAGGGTTTTTTTGGATGATGGTTCAAATATATGAAGGAAATGACAAAAAGTCAGGGAAATTGAGCATGATTCATTCTTTAAGGATCACTTTTTTCACTGAAAATGAATCGGTTGTCTGTATTTTGATCATATATTCCCCGGGATTCATGTCTGATAAATTAATATTGGCGCTCAGGATATTTTACCTTTTTTTTCAGACTGGACAGGGCTGCACTGAGTTGTCCTTTTCCGCCATCAACGATGATCAGTTGGGGAAGAGGTTTTTCCTCTTCCCCAAGCCGTTTATAGCGCCTGTAGATGATCTCCTCCATCGAAGCAAAATCGTTAGCCCCCTTTACAGTTTGAATATTAAAATGACGGTATTCACTCTTATCAGGTTTAGCCTTTTTGAAACAGACCATTGCAGCTACCGGAAAATCACCCTGGATATTGGAGTTGTCAAAGCATTCGATGTGTTCGGGAAGTTCTGTCATCCGCAGGTCCTTCATCATGGTATCCATGATACGCCGGCTTTTGTGCCCGGGGTCAACCAGCTCTTTTTGTTTCTCTTTCTCAAGCTGAAAATACCTCACATTCCGCTGGGATAATTCGAGCAATTTTTTCTTGTCTCCAATTTTGGGAACGGTGAAGGTGACTCCGGCCAGTTCATAACCGGGATCAAACGGTACGATCACTTCAGGAGAGATACTTTCAAACCGCTCCCTGATCTCTGTAATGGCAATTGGTAGTAGCTCTTCATCCGGTTCGTCCAGTTTTTTCTGAATTTCAACAGTATGTACCTGGATGATGGCACCGTTCATCACCTTCATAAAATTGACATAGGCCGTACTGATATCCGAAGCGATTGAGAAGACATCCACATCATTGATAGAGGGGTTTACAACAGTGGATTTGCTCTGGTATTTCTCCAGTGCCAGGTACTTCTCTTTCACCAGGTGTGCCTTCTCAAACTCCTCCTTTTCAGCATAACTCATCATCAACTCCTTCAGCTGCTTTGCCACAGAATGCACATTCCCTTTGATGATATCACGGATGCCCTGAATGGAGCTGTTGTAATCTTCTTCATCCTGCAAACCAACACAGGGCCCTTTGCAGTTTCCCAGGTGATATTCGAGGCACACTTTGAACTTCCCGGTGAGGATGTTCTTATCAGTAAGTTTCAGGTTGCAGTTCCTTAATTGGTAGAGTTGACGGATCAGTTCCAGCAGAGTATGCATCAGCCGCACATTCGCGTACGGACCGAAATACTGGGAGCCGTCGCGTACCAGAGTGCGTGTTGGAAAGAGACGCGGAAAGGGTTCGTTTTTGATGCATATCCAGGGGAAAGTTTTGTCGTCTTTGAGAGCAACATTATACCTTGGCCGATATTTCTTGATCAGGTTATTTTCAAGCAACAGGGCATCCTGTTCGGTGCTGACAACTATGAATTTAATGTCGGCGATCTTGCGTACCAGCATCTGTACTTTTCCACTGATGGAGTTGATCTTGGAAAAGTAGGAGCTTACCCGCTTTCTCAGGTCTTTGGCTTTTCCTACGTAGATGATCTTGTTCTTATCGTCGAGAAACTGGTACACGCCGGGCTTGTGTGGCAGCGCCTTTACGGTGCTGTCGAGGTGGGAAAAATATTTGGAGCGGGCAGAAGACATGGTTCAATTATGAATTACGAATGAAGAATTACGAATTAACAAGATAACCCCTAAACCCCTAAAGGGGACTTTCTTCGACCCACGACCCACGTCCTACCTCTTTCTTCCAAGCATCCGGATCGTCTCCGATTCCCCGCGGTGGAAGATTCCTGTATCGTAATGCTGGACAAGTTCTTCCAGAACAAGGATATCCATTTCCCTGAAGTCTGATTTGAGCTCCTGCACACTGAACAACAAAGAGACATCATTGGGACCTCCCGTGGCATTTTTGATTTGTCGTTTGTTGAAGGCTTCCAACACGACACGACCTCCGGGTTTCAGGCAACTGACAAGGTCATGATGAACCTTCTCTCTCATCGGCGAAGCCATATGGACAAAAAAGAGTCCGACGGCATCAAAGGAGCCTGGAGAATAATGAAAATCGGACAGTTCAGTAATGTCATACTGGAAAGCGACGCCCCGCTCTGCAGCCAGTTTCAACGCTTTATTCCTTCCCTCCGTACTGAAATCAAATGCCACGACCTCCCATCCTTTTTCAGCTGCATAAACAGCATTCCTGCCTTCACCTTCCGCTGGAAGCAACAATCTTCCCGGTTCATGGGAGTCAATAAATTCGCGGAAGAATCCATTCGGCTCTTTCCCATAGGCATACTCTTCAGAGCGATATCGCTCGTTCCAATTTTCGGCGTTTTTTCGGGTTGGCATTTACATTGGTAATTCTAAAATCGTAAATCGTAATTCTAAAAGGCTTTCCACCCCTGTGCTGTGATCTCCACCTCTTTCCCATCGGGAGTAACCATCATTTTTCCCTCTGCACGGTCAGTCATATGTCCGATGACCGTTATCCCTGCCACCTCCTTGATCTTCTCATAATCGACTTGCTTAATCGTGAACAGAAGTTCATAATCCTCGCCACCGCTCAGGGCAGCAACACTTGGAATTAGTTTAAATTCCATGGCAATCTCTTTGGTTTGAGGGTCAATCGGTATTTTATCCTCATAGATCCGGCATCCGGTATCGGATGACTTGCACAGGTGAAGTGCTTCAGAAGCCAAACCATCTGAGATGTCGATCATCGAGGTCGGCTGTACCCCAATCCCTTCCAGCAGGAGAGTGATGTCGGTTCTCGCTTCCGGCTTCAGCATCCTGCCGATCTGGTAGTCAAATCCAGTCAGTTCGGGTTGCATCACGGGATTTGCCTGGAATACTTTCTTCTCCCTTTCGAGCAGGAGAAGGCCAATATAGGCTGAACCGAGATCGCCTGTAACGCAGATCAGATCACCCGGTTTTGCTCCGGAACGGTAAACGACATCTTGCTTTTTTGCTGACCCGATAACTGTCACCGAAATAACCAGTCCGCTTATGCTGGAACTGGTATCTCCTCCCACCAGATCGATCTGGTACTTTTGGCAGGCAAGTCGGATCCCCTCATAAATTTCTTCCAGCGCTTCAGCTGTATACCTGCTGGAGATGGCCATGGAGACAGTAATTTGACGTGGTGTCCCGTTCATGGCTGCAATATCCGAAGCATTGATGGCGACAGATTTATATCCCAGATGCCGGAGAGGGGTATAGGTCATGTCGAAATGGATTCCTTCAACCATCAAATCCGTAGAAACGAGGCATACCGTAGAGTCGGAGGATGCCCCGATCGTAACGGTAGCGCTTCCCATGCTAAAATCAATCACCGCGGCATCGTCACCTACTCCCTTGATAGTGCTTGGGGATACCGGGTTGAACCGTTCGGTCAGCCTGTTAATCAGTCCAAATTCGCCCAACTCCTCCAACGAGGTCAGTACTCTCTGGTTAGAGGCGGGTTTGGAACCGTCTGATTTCTCATGGGCGGGTTTGGAACCCGCCCTTACAGGATTCTTTGCCGGTTTCTTTCCTTTTTTCTCGTACATCTCCCTCGATTTTTTACAAAGGTCGGAAAAATTTGTTTTTGATGTGAAATTTGACTAATTTTGTCAAGACAGAACGAGTCAAACATGGAAACATTTGGGGAACAGGTCAGAAGGTTAAGAACCAAGAAGAGATTGCCGCTTCGAACCGTAGCGGGATTTCTCGACATTGATCAGGCTATTCTCAGTAAGATAGAAACCGGGAAACGTACAGCATCCCGGAGTCATGTGGTTAGACTCGCTGACTATTTTAATGTTGACTTAAATGAACTTCTTGTTAACTGGCTGTCTGACAAGCTTGTGTATGAGTTGAAGGATGAAGATATTGCGTTGGAGGCATTAAAAATTGCTGAAGAGGTTGTAGCATACAGAAAATTTCAAAAAGTAGACAGGCAAAAGTTGATTGATTTGATAAAGGAAACTGTCAAAAAATTTCCTAAAATTGAAAAAGCATGGATTTATGGCTCCTTTTCAAGGGGGGATGACGGTCCAAATAGTGATATAGATATTGCCATAAAAGCCTCTGAACAATTCACTTACTTTGATCTTGCCGAGGTCCAATATCGACTTGAATCAATAATCGATAGAAAAATTGATGTTGGATTTATTGATTCATTTAAACCTTATGTTTTCGAACATGTAAAACCTGAATTGAAGGTAATTTATGAGAAATAGTCATGAAGAGAGCTATGAACGCTTAAAACATACAGAAAAGGCTATTGCTACCATCCTGAATTATACAGCAGGAATTCAGGAGAGTGATTTTTCTGGTAATCTGTTACTGATTGATGCTGTACTATTTCAATTTACAGTCATTGGAGAAGCCATAAAGCATGTTGAGAGTGAAAAACTTTCTAACTATGACTACCCCTGGTATAAAATCCGAGCCTTCCGTAATTTTATAGCTCATGAGTATTATGAGATCAACAACCAAGCAGTTTGGAATGTTATTAAACAGGATGTTCCAAAATTAAAAAAGCTAATAGAAACGATTTTAAGGAACGAATTCTAAACTAATAATATTCAGAACCAATTTCAATCACGGATAACCAACACCTCTCTGTTAATCAGGAATGATCGTTGCCTGACCACCAGGAAGCCGGGTGATCCGGTCATGCAATTCAGTCCCTATGATTTTTTGCCTGACCTTTTCGAGCATTTCTTGTTGAAGGTCTGCTGCCACGACCGCACCTCCTGAACCGGTAAGCCTGGCCATTTCCAGCGTAAAGAATCCCGGACCACACCCGATATCCAGAATTTTCACCCCGGGATTTATATAAGGGGCGAGTATTTTCGACGGATTCTGAAGCCATCTTCTTGCCCTGTTGTCAAGGCTGCCGGATAGTTCGACTGGACAGATGTAAGGATCTTTTTCTTTCATGGATCAGGAAATTACAGGGAATGATTTCTGGTTGGTAAGAAAATGAATCAGGGGACCAAAATTGCAATGTCTTTGTGAAAAATCAAAATTGATTTCGGTGAATAACGGAAAACACCTGCCGGAGGTTTATCTTTGCATCATGGATTTCCTTGAACTAGTAAATACACGCCAGAGTTGCAGATCGTATAATCCAGCACAGACGGTGGAGATGGAGAAGATCGAACGATGCATCGAAGCCGCCAGGCTGGCTCCCTCGGCCTGTAATGCCCAGCCCTGGAAGTTCATCGTCGTAGATGAACCGGAGCTGAAGAAAAAGGTAGCCCGTGCAGCAGATGCCAGTCTGCTGGGAATGAATCGTTTTACCAAAGACTCACCGGTACTTGTGGTGGTGGTCAGAGAGTCGGCAAACCTCACCTCAAAACTTGGAACCTTGCTGAAAGATAAGCCCTATCCGCTCATGGATGTCGGCATTGCTGTCGAACATTTCTGCCTGCAGGCCACCTGCGAAGGGCTTGGAACCTGCATCATGGGATGGTTTGACGAAAAGAAGGTGAAAGAACTTCTGGGCATCCCGGTAAAAAAAAGAGCGGAGCTCATCATCTCTGTTGGATATCCGGCTTCCGACGAGATCCGTAAGAAGATCCGCAAGCCCGTGGAGGAGATTCGGTCGTATAATGCTTACTAGTTGGTCAGGTTGGTCAGGTTGGTCAGGTTGGTCAGGTTGGACAGGTTGGAAAAAATTTTCATTTGAGGTTTTACCTTTTGGGTGGTTTTCCGATTAAGGGTAAAAAACTATGAAAACTCACAAAGATTTACACGTATTCAACGGAAGTATGGACCTGACGAAAGTAATTTACAAACTGACGTTGAATTTTCCTAAAGAGGAAGTATTCAGTCTGACAAATCAGATCCGCAGAGCAGCCGTATCAGTACCAGCAAACATCAGTGAAGGAGCAGGCAGACGAAATGTAAAGGAGTACAAGTATTTCCTGAGAATCTCTTCGGGCAGTTAATCAGAATTGGAAACCCTTTTACAATTGGCATCCGACCTTGGCTATGTTGAACACGCGGCATATTTGTGCCTGAAGGAACGGATCAAGGTGCTGACTGTCCAACTCAGCCGATTAATACGCTCCATGGAACAGAAAACCTCACCTGTCTAACCTGTCCAACCTGTCCAACCCGTCCAACCTGTCCAACTTGATATTTTTCCGCCAAACAAGTATTTCAATACCTAAATAACCGTATATTTGCACTGAATATTCACTAGCTTTGCTTTAAATTACTGATCCATGGGATCTGACAGTAACAACATTATTGACGCTTACACCTCAGGTGAATACAAATACGGCTTTCATACCGACATCGAGACTGAATATGCTCCTATTGGGTTGAATGAAGATACCGTTCGATACATCTCCGCCCAAAAAAACGAACCCGCATTCCTGCTTGAATATCGTCTGAAAGCATACCGTCATTGGCTTACGATGAAAATGCCAACATGGCCTCACCTGGAGATACCTCCAATCGACTATCAGGGTATCATCTATTATGCCGCTCCTAAAAAAAAGAAGGAGCTAAGCAGCCTTGATGAGGTGGATCCCGAGTTATTGGAGACCTTCAACAAGCTGGGGATCTCTCTGGAAGAGCAGAAGAAACTCTCCGGCGTTGCCGTGGATGCTGTGATCGACAGTGTTTCGGTGAAAACCACCTTTTCTGAGACGCTTGCCAAACACGGAATCATCTTTTGCTCCTTCAGCGAAGCCGTGAAAAATCACCCCGACCTGGTAAAACAGTATATGGGTTCGGTGGTTCCCTATACGGATAACTTTTTTGCTGCACTGAACTCAGCTGTCTTCAGCGATGGTTCATTCTGTTTCATACCAAAAGGGGTTCGATGCCCTGTTGAACTCTCTACCTATTTCCGGATCAACGCAGCAAATACCGGCCAGTTTGAACGAACGCTGATCTTAGCCGAAGAGGGATCCTATGTGAGCTATATGGAGGGATGCACTGCTCCGCAACGTGACAAAAACCAGCTGCATGCTGCTGTTGTTGAGATCGTTGCCATGAAAGATGCCCAGGTAAAATATTCCACGGTTCAGAACTGGTACCCAGGAGATAAGAATGGCAAAGGAGGAATCTACAACTTCGTTACCAAAAGGGGCATCTGTAAGGGGAGCAATTCCAAGATCTCCTGGACACAGGTGGAGACTGGTTCTGCCATCACCTGGAAATATCCCAGCTGTATCCTTCTGGGAGATAATTCGGTTGGAGAGTTCTATTCGGTAGCAGTGACCAATAATTACCAGCAGGCCGATACCGGAACCAAAATGCTGCACCTTGGACGCAACACGAAGAGTACCATCATTTCAAAAGGCATCTCGGCAGGCAGAAGCAACAACTCCTACCGCGGATTGGTGCGGATTTCCAAGAATGCGGTCAATTCGCGCAATTACAGTCAGTGCGACTCTCTGTTGCTGGGCGATAAATGCGGGGCACATACCTTCCCCTACATCCAGACTGAAAACAAATCCTCAATCGTGGAACATGAAGCCACCACTTCCAAAATATCGGAAGATCAGCTGTTCTACTGCCAGCAACGAGGCATCGATACAGAGAGTGCCGTTGGTCTCATCGTCAACGGCTACGCCAAAGAGGTACTGAAACAGCTTCCCATGGAGTTTGCCGTGGAAGCACAAAAACTGCTCTCCATCAGTCTGGAGGGGAGCGTTGGATAAGATAGTAAAGACGGGGCATGCCCCGTCTCACATAAAGTAACGTACAATGCTACTGAAAATAACCAACCTTCACGCCTCCATCAAAGGGAAAGAGATCCTCAAAGGGATCAACCTGGTGGTGAACAAAGGAGAAGTACATGCGATCATGGGCCCCAACGGGACAGGTAAATCTACCCTAGCTTCCGTGATTGCCGGCCGGGATGTGTTTGACGTCACCGAAGGAGAGGTTCTGTACAATGCCAAAAACCTGTTGACCCTTTCGGTGGAAGAGAGAGCAAGAGAGGGGATCTTTCTTGGCTTTCAGTATCCTGTTGAGATTCCGGGAGTTAGCATTACCAACTTCATGCGCACGGCAGTCAATGAGATTCGCAAGTACCGGGGACTGGACCCCATGGGAGCCGGTGAGTTCCTGAAGATGATGGAGGAGAAGAAAAAGTTGGTTGAGATCACCTCCAACCTCACAAACCGCAGTGTGAATGAAGGCTTCTCAGGGGGAGAAAAGAAACGCAACGAGATCTTCCAGATGGCGATGCTGGAACCTACCCTGGCTATCCTCGACGAGACCGACTCGGGCCTGGACATCGATGCCCTCAGGGTGGTAGCCAATGGCGTAAACAAACTCAGAACATCGGAGAATGGTTTTGTGGTAATAACGCATTATCAGAGACTTCTGGATTATATTATCCCCGATTTCGTGCATGTTCTGTTTGAAGGACGTATTGTGAAATCGGGTGGAAAAGAGCTCGCAATGGAATTGGAAGAGAAAGGGTATGACTGGATCAAACAGCAACTGTAATGGAACCAATGGTGTTAACTCCGATTTCTAAAGAACGGCTGCTGGATCTGTACCAGGAGAACCGCAGCAGTCTCAGCGCCGATGATTCTCCGGCTGTTCGTGCCAACCGCGAAAAGGCGTTGGACTCTTTTAGGAAACTCGGCTTCCCGGATAAGAAAATGGAGGACTGGAGAAATACCGACATCTCTAAGAGCCTGGGACTGGCCTATGATTACCCCCTTCAGCCATCCGAAGAAGATGACATGCAAAAGGTCTTCCGCTGCAATATTCCGCACCTTGATACAGCTGTAATCGGTCAATTGAACGGTTGGTTTGTTTCAAAAGATGTTCCCCTGATGGAACTTGGCAACGGCATCATCATCGGAAGCCTTGCTGAAGCCATGAAAAAATACCCTCACCTGGTAGAACCTCATCTTGGGAACTATACCGATGTGGAATCCAACGGCTTTGCGGCGCTCAACACGGCATTTGCCACCGATGGCACATTTATCTATATCCCGGATGGTGTAAAGAGTGAAAAAGCGGTTCAGCTGGTCAATGTAATTCAACATCGTGAGAATATTTTCATCCAGTCGCGGAACCTGATTATCCTTGGGAAGGAGGCAAAACTCACCGTTGTCCATTGCGACGATTCCTATGACCATCAACCATCCTTCTCCAACATCGTCACGGAAATTGTGGTTGGCGAAGGGGCTTTTCTCGATCATTACAAGTTGCAGAACCTGAATAACAATTCCACACTGGTAAGTTCTACCTGGTTCCATCTTGAACGGGAGGCGAAGCTTGAATCCCATTACCTGTCGCTCAATGGCGCGCTGCTTCGGAACAATACCTACGTCAGGTTCAACGGATCGTTTGGGAGTGCAAATATCTATGGCCTTTACCTGATGGACAACAGACAGCATATCGATAACTACGTGGCTGTCGACCATGCTTCCCCCGACTGTATCAGCAATGAACTTTTCAAAGGCATCCTGGATGAGCATGCCACAGGAGTGTTCAACGGTCACATCCTTGTTCAGCGCGATGCGCAGAGAACAAATGCATCCCAGAATAACCGGAACCTGCTCCTTACCGATACGGCGAAGATCAACTCCAAACCTTTTCTTGAGATTTACAACGACGATGTTAAATGTTCGCATGGCTCCACTACCGGGCAGCTTGATGAGACGGCCATGTTCTACCTTCGCCAGCGAGGTATAGGGGAGGATAATGCCAGGATGTTGCTGATGTTCGCCTTCGCGGATGAGGTGGTCAGCAAGATCGCTATTGAACCCTTACGATACCGGATCGAGGATATGGTCAAGAAACGCCTCCAGGGAGAGCTTCAGATTTGTGAACAGTGTGTTCTGCATTGCAGCACGCCGGAACATCCGATGGAGTTCAAGATTGACCTCAGCAAAATATAGTAGGGAGGTAGGGAAGTAGGGAAGTAGTATAAATTAAATCGTAAATCGTAATTCGTAATTCGTAAATCCCTTCATCGTGTTTCCAATAGAAAAAATCAGAGCTGATTTCCCCATCCTGCAGACAAAGGTCTACAACAAACCTCTTGTCTATTTCGACAACGCAGCAACCACACAGAAGCCAAAACAGGTGATTCAGGCGATTTCCACTTATTACGAGAAAGAGAATTGCAACATCCACCGCGGAGTTCATTTCCTGAGTGTCAAAGCTACGGAAGCATACGAGGAGGCGCGTTGTGCGATACGGGATTTTATAGGAGCGAAACATGCACATGAAATCATCTTTACACGCGGAACGACCGAAGCCATTAATCTTGTGGCTTATTCTTTCGGTAAAAAATATATCAGCGCGGGAGATGAAGTGATTACATCGGTGATGGAACACCACTCAAATTTTGTTCCCTGGCAGCAGATGTGCCTTGAGCAGAAAGCCACCCTGAAATTCATTCCCTTGCTGGAGGATGGCTCTCTGGATATTCCCGCATTCCGGAACCTGATCAGCGAAAAAACCCGCCTCGTGGCAATTACCCATATCTCCAACGTGCTCGGAACGATCAATCCGATAGAGAAGATCATTGCCATAGCACACGAGAAAGATATTCCGGTGTTGGTAGACGGGGCGCAGTCTGTGGCGCATACGACGGTGGATGTTCAGTCTCTGGATGCTGATTTTTATTGTTTCAGCGGCCACAAGATGTATGCTCCGATGGGTATTGGCGTCCTCTATGGAAAAGAGCACTGGCTTGAAGAGATGCCTCCATACCAGATGGGTGGAGAGATGATCAAAGAGGTCTTTTTTACACACACCACATTCAACGAACTTCCTTTTAAGTTTGAAGCCGGTACACCCAATGTGGAAGGAGTCCTGGGCTTGCATACAGCAATCCGGTATATGCTGGATACGGGAATGGACCGGATTGAAGGTTACGAGCAGGAGCTTCTCGATTATGCCACCCAACGGCTTCTTGGAATTGAAGGCCTTAAGATTTATGGTACCGCAAAACACAAAGCCAGCCTGATCTCCTTTCTGATGCACGGCATCCATCCCTATGATGCCGGAATGATCATTGATAAACTGGGGGTTGCTGTTCGTACCGGGCACCATTGCGCCATGCCACTGATGGAGTACCTGCATATTCCCGGCACCATCAGGGCCTCGTTTGCTTTTTACAACACAAAAGAGGAGATCGACCGGCTGGTTGAAGCAGTTGTGACAGCAAAGGAGATGCTACTTTAATTACGAATTACGAATTACGAAGAGCGAAATGCGAATAGCGAATAGCGAACGGCAAAACCCCACCCTTCTCCAGGTCAATACCCGCGTTTATCTCACTGAACTCTCCCGGAAGTTGAAACGTGGTACAACCCTCGACGACATCCCCGAAGAGGAGATCGAAAGCTGGGCGAACGCTGGTTTTGACTGGATTTACATGCTCAGCGTCTGGCAAACCGGCGAAGCAGGAAGGCAGATCTCCCGGTCCAATTCGCAGTGGAGAAGAGAATTTGAGGAGACACTCGATGACCTGGAAGAATCCGATATCATCGGCTCTGGGTTTGCCATCAAAGAATATAAAGTAACCAGTTCGATCGGAGGAGCAGAGGCCCTGAAACGGCTGAGGGAGCGGATTGCCGGATATGGCATGAAGCTGATGCTCGATTTTGTGCCCAACCATATGGCCCCCGATCATCCCTGGGTAGAGAATCACCCCGATTTTTTCATCAGGGGAACAGAAGCAGACATCCTCCGGGCTCCTGAAAATTTCACATGGATAGACCGAACCCAGGGAGAGCTGGTTCTTGCCTATGGCCGCGACCCATATTTCTCGGGCTGGCCCGACACCATTCAACTGAATTATGGCAATGTTCACCTACAGGAAGCTATGAAGGAAGAGCTCCTGCAGATTGCTTCTCAATGTGATGGGGTGCGATGCGACATGGCAATGCTGCTACTCCCGGAAATCTTCGCAAACACCTGGAGTATCCGGGTCGAACCTTTCTGGCCGGATGCCATTCAACGGGTAAAAAAGGATGTTCCCGGATTTGTGATGATGGGGGAGGTTTACTGGGACCTTGAGTGGGAGATGCAACAACAGGGCTTCGATTTTACCTACGACAAACGGCTATACGATCGCTTGCGTACCCTGGAAGCCACTCCGGTGCGCGACCACCTGAGGGCCGATATCAATTACCAGGAGAGACTGGCCCGTTTCCTGGAGAATCATGATGAACAGCGGGTTGCACGGGCATTTCCATGGGATCAGCATCAGGCGGCAGCCATTCTTACTTTCCTTACACCCGGACTGAAGTTTTTCCACAAGGGTGAGTGTCAGGGAAAGAAGGTAAAAATCTCTCCCCATCTGGGACGTGGTCCAGTTGAAAAACCAAACAAAATCACGGAAGCCTTCTATGCACAACTTCTCACACTCATAAAAAGACCTCTTTTTCATGAAGGGGAGTGGCAGCTTCTGGAATCTGTACCTGCCTGGGATGAAAATCAAACCAACCAGGATTTCATTGCTTTCTCATGGGAATATCAGGAATCGAAGGTCGTGGCAATCGTCAATTACGCCTCCTGCCAGGGGCAAGCATTGATTCGACTTCCATTCGCAGAAATAGTGGGAGAGAGAGTCTCACTGAAGGAGATTTTCGTGGATAACATCTATCACCGTGACGGTACCGAACTGAATCAGCGCGGACTCTATGTTGACCTTCCCGGCTGGGGATACCACCTTTTTGAATTACGAATGACGAACCGGAGCGAAGCGTAGCTCGGCGAAGCCAATGAGGATTGACGAATTTATATCCCTTATCCCGTATCGCGTATCATATTACAGAAGTTGTATATTTGCAATCCAAAGTACTTTAACGTATGACTATCTCTGAAATTGAAGCCGAAATTGTCAGTGAATTCTCCCTCTTCGAAGATTGGATGGATAAATACAATTACCTGATTGAGCTTGGGAAATCACTTCCGGTGATCGATCCGAAATACAAAACGGAGCAGTACATCATCTCAGGTTGCCAGTCTCAGGTATGGCTTCATGCAGAGTACAGGGAGGGGAAGGTGGTTTATACGGCTGACAGTGATGCGATTATCACGAAAGGAATCGTCAGTCTGCTCATCCGGGTGCTGGCGAATCAATCGCCGAAGGATATTGTGGAGGCCAACCTCGATTTCATCGATACGATAGGCCTTAGAGAACACCTCTCACCAACCCGCTCCAACGGCCTGAATTCTATGATCAAACAGATGAAACTCTATGCTGTGGTATTCCAGCAGAAGTATGGTGAAAGGTCATGAAGTCATGAGGTCATGAGGTCATGACTGCCCACTGCCAACTGCCGACTGCCGACTGCCCACTGGCTACTGCCCACTGCCCACTGGTTCTTCCGGTACAATGATCCAGGCGATAATGTAGGCCAGGAGGCCCATCCCGCCGGCAAAAAACATCACAGCCCATAAAACCCTGAGCAAGACCGGGTCTACTTTGAAATATTCTCCTAGTCCGCCGCAGACACCACCGATGATCCTGTCTCTTCTTGAACGGTATAATCTTCTTAACTCTTCAGTCATGATTTTTGGATTTTGGTTTAGGCCACGAAGATAAAAGGAATCGTTACACAGACCAAAACACCTATCGGTGAGTTGCCGGAAATCGTCGTTAAAATGGTTAATTTTGCAGAAAGAAGTATTTATGGACCTGAAAAAATTCGAAATGGAAAACAAGGTCATCTCTGCCCTGCGGCAGGTATATGACCCTGAAATACCGGTTAACATTTACGACCTTGGTTTGATCTACGATCTGCGACTGGACGATTCCTTCAATGTGAATGTCCTGATGACGCTCACTACACCCAATTGTCCTGTTGCCGAAGATATGCCCGGAATGGTGAAAAGTGAAATCAAGTTGATTGAAGGCATCGGGGAGGTGAATGTTGAGTTAACGTTCGAACCTCCCTGGGACATGGAAAAACTGACCGACGAAGCCAAGCTCGAACTCGGCATGCTCTAACCCGTCTAACTTGTCCAACTTGTCCAACTTGTCCAACTTTTCCCTACCTTTGTCTACCCAAAAACTCCAGCACATGACCCCTGCAATCGGGCCGTTATTAGCGAACATTGATTCACCCGACGATCTCAAGAAATTGTCTGTTGAGGAATTGCCGAAACTGTGTGATGAGATCCGTTCGCTGATCATTGATGTGATCTCTGTCAACCAGGGTCATCTGGGAGCTAGCCTGGGAACGGTCGACTTGGCTGTTGCGCTTCATTACGTGTTTGACACGCCCAAAGACAAAGTGATTTGGGATGTAGGGCATCAGGCTTATGCGCATAAAATTCTGACAGGAAGGAAAGGGATGTTCCACACCATCCGGATGTATAAGGGGATCAGTGGATTCCCCAAGATGTCGGAGAGTGAATACGATGCATTTGGGGTCGGTCACTCCTCCACTTCTATCTCCGCTGCCCTGGGGATGGGCGTTGCAGCCAGACTCAGCGGAAACGGTAATCATCATCAGGTAGCTGTGATTGGTGATGGAGCTATGACTGGCGGGATGGCCATGGAGGCTCTCAACAATGCAGGAGTATCCAATGCCAACCTGCTGGTTATTCTCAATGACAACCAGATCGCCATTGATAAAAATGTTGGTGCCATCAAAGATTACCTGGCTGATATTGTAACCAGCCGGACATATAACAAAATCCGTGATAAGATATGGTTCCTCATGGGAGGTGGTACCAAATACGGGAAGAATTCCAGGGCCGTGGTCAAGCAGCTCGGAAATGCGGTAAAATCCTCCATTTTAACCCGCAGCAACCTGTTTGAAGCTTTTAACTTTCGCTATTTCGGTCCGGTTGATGGGAACGATGTCATCCGTCTCGTGAAGTTGTTGTCGGACCTCAAGGTTATTCATGGTCCGAAGTTGTTGCACTTGAGTACAGTCAAAGGAAAGGGGTTTGAGAAAGCCGAAAAGGACCAAACGAGTTATCATGCTCCGGGTGTCTTTGACCGGACTACCGGCGTGATCAAGGAGGATAAATGCCACGGACTGGCTCCCAAGTACCAGACTGTTTTTGGCAGGACGATCATCGAACTGGCTGAGAAGAATCCTAAGATAGTGGGAGTCACACCAGCTATGGCTTCAGGCTGTTCGCTCAATATTATGATGAACAAGATGCCTGACCGGGCTTTTGACGTGGGCATTGCCGAGCAGCATGCGGTCACCTTCTCGGCCGGATTGGCCACCGAAGGATATATCCCGTTTTGTAATATCTACAGTACATTTATGCAACGGGCTTATGATCAGGTTATTCACGATGTGGCCCTCCAAAAGCTGCATGTTGTTTTTTGTTTAGACCGGGGCGGACTTGTTGGAGAGGATGGCCCAACTCATCATGGGGCATTTGACCTTGCTTATTTGCGCTGCATTCCCAACCTCATCGTGGCCTCACCATTGAATGAAGAGGAGCTTCGAAACCTGATGTATACAGCTCAACATGATGGCATGGGGCCTTTCGCCATCCGCTATCCCAGGGGAAGAGGGGTGATGCCGCAATGGAAAACCGATTTTCGGCTTCTAAAACCCGGCGTCGGTAGGATGATCAGGGAAGGAAAAGAGATAGCGATACTCTCAATCGGTCATGTCGGAAATGAAGTGGTGAAAGCATGTGAAACGCTTGAAAAGGAAGGAGTATCAATTGCCCATGGGGATATGCGTTTCCTGAAGCCACTGGATGAAGAGCTTTTGCATGCAATTTTAAAAAGCTATAAAACTATTATCACGGTTGAAGACGGAACCATTATTGGGGGTCTTGGCAGTGCGGTGATTGAATTCATCAGTGAGCACAATTATGCAGCGAAGGTCAAACGTTTGGGCATCCCCGACCGGTTTGTTGGCCAGGGATCACCGGAAGATCTTTACCGGGAATGCGGATTCGACGCACATGGTATTGAAGAGGCTGTGAAAAGTATAAAATTATGAACCGAATTGCAATCGTCACAGGCGCGTATGGTGCCATTGGCAAAGCCATCGTCCGGGGAATCGCAGAATACGGGATGGAGGTCATCCTGGTTGGGCGGGACGAAGCGAAGTTAAAGAAAACCATTCAAGAGGTCATGGACCTATTCCCTGATGCCGCTTTGGGATATGCTGCTGTGGATCTATCACGCGAACGGGAGATCCAGGCATTCGCCGAAGCCTGGAAAGGACCTTTGCAAGTGCTGGTGAACAACGCTGCAAGTTGTCCCCGGGCCCGGACTGAAACACCTGAAGGAATCGAGATGCAGTGGGCAACCAATGTACTTGGGTATTATTGGATGATCAGGTATCTCTCCCCCCATATGAAGGAACAGAAGGATGCCCGGATTGTCAACGTGGCGAGTTACTGGGCAGGTGGGTTAACTTTCAGTGACCTTGAATTCAAGACAAGGTATTACGATAACGATGAATCCTACCGGCAATCGAAACAGGCAAACAGGATGCTGTCGGCCGGCTTCGCTACGAGGCTTAAAGGAGCCGGAACAGGAGTCAATGCATGCCATCCGGGCGATGTGGTTTCAAAAGTGAGCAGCGATCTGGGGTATGGTGGGAGTGACACTCCTGAACAGGGAGCCGACACCCCGGTTTGGCTGGCTACATCAACTGAAGCTGAGGGGAAAAGCGGTCACTATTTTGAACATAGGGAAAAACGGCATTGCCCCTTTATGAACGATACCAAAGGTGTTGAACAGTTGATGGAAATATGTGAAGGTTATTCGGAAAAAAAGGCCGTATAGGAGGTGATATACGTCCACTCTTCCGGCACAGGAAATTTGTTCGCCGTTTGAAAAAGGCCCGAAATTCCCTCTTCTCTGAGAGAGAGATCAAAATGGGCAATCGCAATTCCAAGATCAATCCGCTGAAGGTCTACTGTTTTATAGGACTCTTTTACCACCTTATTCCGTGCAAGGAAAAAGTGAAACTGCTTTCCCTCCTTGATAATACGCCAGGGCTGGGCATTGTTGGCTGATGGGGCAATCCGGACCATTTCCAGGGCGTTGGCAAAGATGCCCGCCGCCTCCTTCGTCAATGGCTTGGAAAGCGTTCTGTCGAAAAAAAGTTCCGACCACTCTTTCCTGCTTTTCGAGCGTGCAAGATATTTAATCACTCTCTCCCTAAATCCCTGCTTTTCGCCAGGAAATCCGATGGGCGTTATTGCCGGGATGATCTCCCCATCGTGAAATGTCGTGGTTTTGGCATACTCACTCCGGCGGAATGTACCGCCGATCCAACAGGTACCCAATCCCATCCGGGTGAACTGAATTATTTTTCGCTCCAACACATAGCCGTAATCCTCCATGTTCAAATGAGCACCCTTGGTTACCGTTCCGGCGATGATATACCGTAGTCCACTGATAAAACCATAGGTTCCCAGCTTTACTGGTTCGTTGCGGTAAGATTCGGAATCAATTAACCAAAACCGACACATGTTCCCAAAAGGACCCTCATTTTCGGTCGTCAGAATATCAAAGATTTCTGACAACTTTTTGCCAGGGAGTTCATGGGATGAGTATTTTCTGATTGAAGTCCTTGCCTTGATCGCTTCGGTCGTATGACGATTCATCTGAGTTGCCCTGATTGAAGTAGCAAATATACCAAATTAGTATACGACGAGCTTCTTTATGCAGATGACATTCTCAGCCGCTACTCTGACAATGTATATCCCGGGAGTCCGTTTCGAAACATCCACCTGGTATTCATTGTTTCGGGATAGATTTTCGAAGGTTTCGCTGCTAACGACAGAGCCGCGGAGGTCTATCAGGTCGATACTGCCCCGGCCATCCATGGTTTGCGGCATCGTGATGTAAACTTTGTCGGATGTTGGATTGGGGAAGATATGAATCCCTTCAGAGGCCATTCCGTCTTCTTCAATACCTGCACATATGTTTACGTGGATAAACTTTTTTTTGTGCATGCTCTGTGTATGTTCTCCGTCGGAAATTGTCAGCATGACATCGTAAAGTCCGGAAACAGGATACTGCACAGTTGGATTCTTTTCTTCCGAGGTTTCGGGGACTCCTCCCGGAAATTCCCATTGCCAGGACGTTACATTGTCGAACGAGTCGTCGATGAACTGCACGCTGTGCCATTGACAGATATGGGTTGTATCAGCATGGAAATAGGGGAAGGGGCCATCGATGTTTACTTCCAGGAAGTCGAGATACCGTTTGAATAAGATAGATTTTCGAGAAGGGGGTTCTCCATTGACGAGGTGGCCGAATTCCTTAAAGGTACCGATGGTTTTATAAACCGGTCCGGCATAGCCGAACTCTAGACATCTGGGAGGGTTATCCATATTGTTCATCAGGGAAAATCCGTCTCCTTTCGGGATGACTTCAAAGATCGCATATGGGGAGGATCCAAGATAGATGTAGTCCATCCCTTCAGTAATGGTTCCATCTACTCCCTCCATATCGTTGAAATAGTAAACGCTCACTCGTTGTGTTGAAAACCGGAACATCTCCTCAAGCATTTTTGCGGTCCCGTAATACCAGGAGGCATAGCTTTCCATGTATACATTACCTCCGTTGTTCAGGTAGTTGATCAGCTGATTGGTCTCTGTCGTTGAGAGAGCATAAGATCCGGGATAGGCTGTGCCCAGAATAAGGAAGGCGACAGGATACGTTGTCAAATTCTCAGGGATGGAGGAGAACTGGTCATATCCGACCTGCAGGCTGTCCATCAGGTGAGTCATCAGGGCCACTGATGTTGTGGAAGAGGTGAGGTTGATCAACGCTACAGGACGGCCTCCCATCGGAAGTGTGCAAGGATGAATGATCTCAATTGACGACCCATTGGATATCAACAATTCCAGGTTTGTCAAATGTCCGGGAGGTGTACTGCGCGAAGATCTCACTGTGAATATTGCATGATAGATAGCCTTTTTACCCAATGTACCTGCAGGAAGTGTGGGAGAGGAGAGGATCTCAAAGAACTCATCCTCTGAGGAAAGAGTGACGCTTAATTCCTCAGCGGGGAGACTTCCCAGATTGGTAAGTGTGAATGCCAGATCGGCAGTCTCGCCGGCATCCAGCAATGCATTGACACCATCCTGAACTTCCATACCGGAAACCTTAAGTTCGATGGCAGATACATCCAGAAAAAACCGATACTCCCAGCTATCCCAACCAGAAGTTGCAACAATGCGACAAGGCAGGGAGGTCTGATCAGGGAGCTCAGATTGTACCATAAAGTTAAAAACATCCGAAAGTTCAATGGATTGACCAGCTGCTAACGTTGTGGTTGATACGGTACTGTCTGTAATCATCAGCTCAGCCTCATTGCAGTAAAATTTCAGTGTGATCTCTCCCAGTTGATCAGGCGAGATATTGGTCACTTCAAGATTTAAAGAAGCGGGCTCCCCATGCTGCAGATAGCCCGAATTACTAACTAACTCTTGCCTGATGGTCAATCCTGATGAGAGTTGGAAATGCTTTTCGGTACTCATTCTCTGCTCGTCGGTTACTCGTACAGCAAGGTCATAGATGGTGCTTTCGTCGGCTCCGGAAATTGCAAGAAGTCCCTGGGGTGAGAGATCAACTGTTAAAGGTTTTGCAGGGGGGACCCATTTAATGGAATTTCCATATTCGGCATCCAGGTCGAAGATGGGGTGAATCAGGGTATTTTGTTTCTCTCCGGAAGAGAGCCCACTCCAGACAATCAGGCTGTTTGGTTCCAGTACAGCAGGGCCGAAGCAGAACGATACTTCACCATTTGGGAAGAGGGTGGCACCAAACTCTACCCTTGTCTGTTGTTCATGACCAAGAAGAGAGAGTTGCCAGCGGAATCTCACAGAATCTGGAGAGGACGTCATCCATATTCCGTCACCATCAGACAAGCGAATCACAAAGTCCCATGAAAAGGCGGGAACGATGGCGGAGATATAACCAAACATGTCTGTGGCGCTGCAGAGATAGGGATAAGGGATATGCTCATCCGTAAAATGGATCATTCCGTAGGAGTTGACATAAATGGTATCAAAGAGATTTCCAAAAAAAGGAAATTCAAAGGGTAAAGCAACAGTTGCATATGGTTTCCCGGAGCTCTGCGGAGTAACCTGCTGGCCTTCAAAAGGATTGTATTCAGCGTTTTCTGTTATTTTTTGATAGGGTTGATGAAGAAGCCAGGAATAGGGTGATACTCCACCCTGAGATTGAAACTGTACCGAATAATTTCCTGATGAGGTGAATGGTGGTAACTCCTCGTTCAGGATCACAGGGAGGTCACAGTCTGCAATGCCTGTAGCCGACAAAACCGTAGTTCCATGGTGGTTAATTGTAGTTTCTGTTGGGTTGCAGGGAAAGATGTGGGTAGAGGCCCCGTAGTGGATAAAAGAGGCTTCATGAATTATTCCCTGACCTGAATTCAAGGGGTCACGCTCCTCAATGATCAGGAAAAACCTGGCAGGAACACCTGGTTCAATATAACTCAGAAGCGGGGTTACATCTATCCCGAACTCCAGCCTGCTTTGTTCAAACACAGAATCAAATCCCTGCATGTAAAGTGGTCCGCCCTGATTCGAAAAAATAGTTGATTGCAACAGATTATCGGGATAAGCTGCCTCCAGATCATTGCTCACACCAGCCATGATATTCAGCTGATTCCGCCGGTTATGTTCCAGATCTATTTTTACCGTAAGAAGTGGGGTATAATCCGGATCTGGTTCAACGATATATACACAATTATTCCAAATACCTCCCTGCTCAAAGTTTGAGGCCATTGCATGGTAAAGCACATAAAAATAGCCTTCATCTGACCACCAGCCACCATAAGAGTTGGCCAGCCTGAAGCCGCCGATCTCCCAGTCGCGTGCATCCAGAGTGCCATCGCTGTTGATGTCGATATCGTTGGTATATTGACCATCCTGGTTCAGGTCGTAACGGATCGAGTCGTGATAGCCCACAATCGTCATCCCGTGCGTTGGATATTGATTCCAATCGGTCATCACGTATTTACCTGCTTCCGGTGTATTTTCAGGAAGGACAGCACCGTATCCGGATGGGCTGGAAGCTGTAAAACAAGCGATTCCTCCCGTAGAGGAGCCATCAAGGTGGTCAAAAAGATACTGCTTGACTGCTTGAATCCCTTCTGCCGAATTGACCGGGATAGCGTAAATATTTCGGATCCGGTTTTTCATGGCCCGGCAGTACTTATCGTATCCAGTGATCCATCCGTATTCCAGCTGAGCGGTATCCGGACCATAATCGGCATTTGTCATATGCCCCTGTTCCATCATGGCATGAAAACTATGCAGGAAGTTGACACCAACATACCGTTCTCCCTCATTGAAAAAATGCCACATATAATGTGGAGGATATTTGTTCTCCAGGCTTTTCCCGTCAACATTCCGCAAACGGTTCATCTCATAAGCAAAGGTGTATGCCGAACCGCAATATTGCTGGCAGGCATAGTATCCATCCTGATCGAGGATGCCAGGGAACCACATGTATTGTGAATTGTCGAGCGAATCTGGAAGGTTCAGAGACAAGGCATCAGCAGGTACAGATAGTACCGGGAGGTGGGAGGCGACCACAGAATCGAAAGCCCTCTGACCGGGTTCAGGAGAGTAGAACTTCACCTGTCTGGGAATGTTTTGTGCGAAAATTGACGTGGCGATGAACATCAATAAACCGCTTGTCAAATAAACGTAACGACTATGTGTAGAAAGAGGCATCTCGATTTGAATTTAAAAAGTATCTGTATATATGACAAGGCGATCTGGTGAAAAGTTGCTTTAAATTGTTAACTAAATATCCAACATAATTAACCGAACGAATTTACGTTTTTTTACTTTTGCCAATTATCCATATATCTAAAAGATCAGATGTTTCGTCGATTCGTGCTCCTTATTGCAACTGTATCGCTGATTTTGACAAATTATTCCTGTCATGAAGCAGATTCCCAGAGGGTGGCTGTCAATTGGTGGGATTCACTTCAAAAGGTGGAAGCTGATTCTCTGGCATTGGCACCGCTGGTACGGGAGCTGCAATATTTATTATCGAAAAACAGCATCGATCCCACAACTACCAGTTACCTGATCATTGACGATACGGAGGATAATCCTGTGGTATTGGCTGAGTATCGCTCAAACCAGTTGCTGATCCCGGCTTCGGTCCAAAAAATTCTCGTTACAGCCGCCGCCCTGGAAATACTGGGAGACAAAGCGAAAAAAGATGTTTACAGGTGCAATCTTCAGAGTCACAACGGGCTGGCTAATAAGTTATTGAAGGATATAGGCAAGAAGGTGTACGGTTCCCGCACCTATTCCAACGGCATCAGGGCTGTACTAAATTTCTGGGAAAAAAAAGGGGTGGACATGACCGGTGTTCAGATGGCCGACGGCAGTGGTCGACGGTATGATAATTTCCTGACCGCACGTCAGCTGGTTGATATCCTCTCTTACCAAACCACAGCACCGACTTTCGGAACTTTCTACAGCTCCCTTCCTCTGGCGGGCATCTCCGGCACATTGCGCAACACCCTTAAGGGAACCATCGCTGAGGGAAAGATACGGGCCAAAACGGGTACACTTGCTGCCGTTAAAACATTGACGGGGTATGCATCTACCGTTTCCGGGCGTAAGCTCATTTTTGCTATCATTGTAAATAATTACACGTGCCGAAATTCGACATTAAAGAAATATATGGATCGTGTACTTGTTGAAATGATAAAGTTGTAAGCCGAAAGAGGGAATGATCATACCCGGAGTTATTGCTGTTGTGAAGATCTGGTTCAGGAGGCTTCCTGAATGGATGATTGAAAAGCTGGGAGATAACACCTTCCTGATTCTTGCCAGTATCGTGGTAGGGATCATCTCCGCACTGGCAGCTGTTGTCCTCAAAATCTTTGTGCGTTTCATGCATGGAGTTCCCGACTACTTCCTGAAGATTAATCACACGCCGTTCCTTTACCTTCTTTTTCCGCTTGTAGGTATCCTGCTGACGGTTCTTTTTGTTCAGCTGTTTTTGAAGGGGAATCTGGAAAGAGGGTTGGGAAGTATCATTTTCTCTATCCTGAGGAAGTCATCCTATGTTGATCGCAGCAAAACATACACACCCATTATCACCAGCGGAATCACTGTTGGATTGGGTGGATCGGCCGGTTTGGAAGCGCCGATTGTAGCCAGTGCTTCAGCCATTGGTGCCAATATCGCTCAGGCTCTGCGGCTGGGTTATAAAGAACGGACCCTGTTGCTTGCATGCGGAGCGGCATCCGGAATTGCTGCCATCTTCAACAGCCCCATTGCAGGCGTGATCTTCGCGGTAGAAGTGCTGCTGATTGATCTGTCGGTTCCCCTCTTTATCCCCCTGTTAATTTCAACAGCCACAGCAACCATTCTCTCCAAACTTCTTTACTCAGGACAACTCTTTTTCCTGATAACCACCGAATGGTTTTTACCGGCTTTGCCATACTATATCCTCCTGGGCATCCTTTGCGGTTTTGTGTCGGTCTATATGACACGAACAACACTTCAGATTGAAGGGTGGTTTGATGCCCGAAAACAAACATGGACCAAGGCTTTGCTGGGAGGACTGGCACTCAGCCTGATGATTTTTCTTTTCCCGCCACTCTATGGTGAGGGATACACCACCATCACAAGTCTGTTAAATGGCAGCTACCAGGACATCGTTACTGAAAGTTTCCTTTTCTCCTGGGCCGAATCCCCCTGGGTACTGATTGCCTTTGGGGGAACCATCATCCTGATCAAAGTAATCGCCACATCGTTTACCCTGGGAGCAGGGGGAAATGGAGGAATTTTCGCCCCTTCACTGTTTACCGGGGCTATGACCGGCTTCACCCTTTCATTTGCCTTAAACACCCTTGGCATGACCCGGTTGCAGGTGTCTAATTTTGTTGCAGTGGGTATGGCTGGTATCATGGCCGGAGTGGTTCATGCACCACTGACTGCCATCTTCCTCATCGCTGAAATTACAGGGGGATATATGCTTTTCGTGCCGCTGATGATCGTAGCGGCAATCTCCTTTTTTATCAGCAGGTACTTTGAACCCTATTCAATCTATACCAAGAACCTGACGAACAAAGGGTACCTGATGGCCGACAGCAAAGACAAGAATATCCTGAACCAACTTCGGCTTGATGATATGATCGAGACCGGATTCGTTGCGCTAAAGGCGCATGACAACCTTGGAACATTGATCAATGCATTTACCGAGAGCCAGCGGAATATCTTTCCGGTTGTGGACGACAACAACCTTTTCATTGGCGTGGTCCATCTTGCCGAAGTCAAAAAGTTGATGTTCAGGACGGAACTGTACAATGAAGTGACCATTTTTGAACTCACCAACAAAGAGATCATGACACTTGATGTCACAGAAGATGTGGCATCGGCCCTGATGAAGTTTGAAAATTCAGATCTTTGGAATATACCGGTGGTAGATAAAGGGAAGTACATTGGTTTCATCTCCCGCTCAAATATGCTCTCCTATTACAGAAAGATACTGAAGAAGTCGGCCACACTTTTTTGATTTCCGAATAATTCGATTTTCGAATTGATAAGATTCAGTGCTTAACCCTATATCTGTTTTTAGGTAGGACCAAATCCTACGATAAAAGAACCTTTGATGGGGAACATTGCGAGTTTGAACTCGAGTTCCGGATCAAGGAGTTGCGCGATCAGGTGAAGGAATTTAATTGATCAACAAGGAAGATATTCCGACAAACAGCATTTTTCACTATTTTGCTTCCCGCTTCCCGCTTCCCGCTTCCCGCTACCTTCCCCTATACAAACGTTTGCAAATCAAACAGCTTCCTGTATACGCCGTTTCGTGCGTGAAGCTCGGCGTGTGATCCCCGCTCTACCAGGTTGCCACTTTGAAGTACGATGATCTGGTGGGCATGCTGGATGGTGGAAAGACGGTGGGCAATCACGATAGAGGTACGATTCTTCATCAGGTTCTCAAGAGCCTGTTGCACCAGCCGTTCCGATTCGGTATCCAGCGCTGAAGTGGCTTCATCGAGGATGAGGATGGGCGGGTTTTTCAGGACGGCACGGGCAATGCTCAGACGCTGTCGCTGACCGCCTGAAAGTTTGATGCCACGGTCACCAATGTTGGTGTAATAGCCTTCCGGCATCCGGATGATAAATTCGTGGGCATTCGCTACTTTGGCTGCTGAGATGACCTCCTCCTCGCTGGTGTTCTCTTTCCCGAAGGCGATATTGTTGAACACGGTATCGTTGAACAGTATGGTCTCCTGAGATACAATCCCCATCAGCCCCCTCAGGTCGTCAATGATCATATCGCGGATCGGGATCCCGTCGATGCGGAGTTCGCCATCTGCAATGTCGTAAAATCGGGGAAGCAGATCCACCAGGGTAGATTTGCCACCTCCGGAGGGGCCAACAACCGCGATTGTCTTTCCCTTTTCAATCACCAGGTTGATGTGGCTTAGCACCGGTTCGGCAACGTACCGGAAAGAGACATCCGCGTATTCAATCCGGTCGGTAAACTCTTTCTTTGGAATTGCATTCACCTTCTCTTCAATGATCTCAGGCTCATCCAGCACCTGTTTGATCCTGTCCATCGAAGCAGCCCCTTTCTGAACATTGTAATAGGCTTGCGTGATTGATTTTGCAGGAGGAATTACCTGTGAGAAGATGGTGATGTAGACCAGAAACACGGCGGCATCCAGGCTATGTTCGGGAGCCATCACCAACCTTCCGCCATACCATAAGAGGATGGTCAATACCACAGCACTCAGGAATTCACTCAACGGAGAGGCGAGATCCCGTTTACGATAGAGCCTGACCATGATCCTGAAAAAGTGATTGTTCGTCTCTTTGAAGCGGTTATCCGCAAAGTTAATAGCGCTGAAGGCCTTGATGATCCGAAGGCCGGAGATGGTCTCCTCGATTACTGCAAGGAGTTCCCCCATCTTTTTTTGTCCTTTGGCGGAGGTACGTTTCAGGCTTTTTCCAATCCGTCCGATGATTAACCCGCTAACCGGGAGGAGGATCATGACAAAAATAGTCAGTTGCGGACTGATCACAAACAGGGTTACAACAAAAACGATGATCTGGATCGGATCCCGGAAGATCATCTCCAGGGAGCTCATGATCGAAATTTCCACCTCCTGCACATCGGCCGTCATCCTGGAAATGATATCTCCTTTTCGTTGTTCGGAATAGTAACCGAGTGGAAGGATCAGGATTTTCTTGTAGAGGTCGTCGCGGAGGTCTTTCACAACCCCGTTACGAACCACTGCCAGGAAAAACATTGCCAGGTAGCGGAAAAGGTTTCGGAAAAAGAAAAGCACAATGATAGCAACCCCGATATATACCAGCACCTCGTCTTCACCATAGTTCCGGATAAGCTGGCCGAAGAAATGGTAGAAGTTCTCCTTAAGTGAGTCCATGTTGGTCCAGATCAGCGGACCGGCTGTTTCAGGAATCTCAGCCGTTTTGAACAACATCTGGAGGATCGGGATAAAGAGTGCGAAGGAGACAAGCGAAAATAAAATAGAGAGGATATTGAACAACGCGTTCAGAGCTGCAAAGAGCCAGTAATTGCGAATGTAGTGGAAGATTTTAATGAGGCTTTTCATTGTCGCAAAGTTAGAATAATTGATGGATAACTCAGTAACATAACGTAACTTTGCGAGATGGAATCTACGCGTCAGCAAAAAATCTCCAGACTCATTCAAAAAGACCTTGGAATCCTTTTTCAGCAACTCGGAAAGGATTTGTTCGAAGGTGCCATGATTACGGTCACCAAAGTCTATGTCTCCAAGGACCTCTCTGTAGCCAAAGTTTTTCTGAGCCTCTTCGCTACGAAAGACAAAGTGGCTCTGATGGAGAAAATTCACCATCACGTCAGGGAGATGCGCCACCTCCTGGCACAACGAACCAAGCATCAGCTGCGGGTGGTGCCCGAACTGCACTTTCTGGAAGATGATTCCCTGGATTATATTGAAAACATTGATAACCTATTGCACGACCCTCATGATAAACCCTGATGTAGAGACGGGGCATGCAATTCCCTGTACAGACGGGGCATGCCCCGTCTCTACGGGATTAAACGACAAACGTAAATGCAATACGATCCCATAAAACGCTCCCTCGGCTCAATTTTCAACAGAACACCATGGCTGCGGATCCTCTTTTACCACTTGCTTGATCTTCTGCTGCTGCGCACATGGCATGTGAAAAAGGCACTGAGACAGTGGGGAAAGAAACAGGAAAAAGGCTCAGGGCACAGAGCTCAGGGCACAGAAACATCCAGTCATCCAGCAACCAGCGACCAGCAACAAGCCTCCCGGATCCTCGACGCCGGCTCCGGCTTTGGACAATACAGTTACTTCCTCTCACGCATGAGCCGTAGCCTGATGGTTGATGCCGTGGATGTGAAGGAAGAGCAGATCGCCGACTGCAACCGGTTTTTTACATCCATCGGAAGATCCAATGTGCATTTCAGCGTTGCTGACCTGACAACATTCTCTAAACCAGCGACCTATGAACTGATCCTCTCCGTGGATGTGATGGAACACATTCTTGAAGATGAAGCCGTGTTCAGAAATTTTCACGCATCCCTGAAACCGGGAGGCATGGTGTTGATATCGACTCCTTCCGACCAGGGCGGGTCTGACGTGCACGATCATGATGAAGAGGAGTCGTTTATTGATGAACATGTAAGGGATGGATACAACATACAAGAGATTCAGGAAAAACTGAAACGCGCCGGGTTCGGGAAGACCGAAGCGCACTTCACTTACGGAAAGCCGGGTCAAACTGGCTGGAGACTCTCGATGAAGTATCCAATCAAGATGCTCAATGCCAGTAAACTCTTTTTCATCCTATTGCCGTTCTATTACCTGCTTACATTTCCATTTGCCCTGCTGTTCAATGCGTTTGATTTGTGGGGAAAGCATAAAACCGGGACAGGCCTGATTGTCAAAGCCTGGAAAGAGTGAGATAGTGAGCTCGTGAAATGGTGAACCGGAGCGAAGCGAAGCTCGGCGGAGCCAAATGGTGAAAGTCTGGATTTTATTTCGTATTTCGTAATTCGTAATTCTTAATTGAATATTTCCTTCTACATAGCCCGTCGTTACTTCAAATCCAAGAAGTCGCACAATGTCATCAATATCATTTCAATGATATCGGTAGCCGGGGTTACCATCGGTACCATGGCGCTGATCGTAGTTCTGTCGGTATTTAATGGGTTTGAACAACTGGTGGTCTCACTCTTCAACTCCTTCAATCCCGACCTTGTTATTACCCTGCGGGAAGGCAAGAATTTTCCCGCAACAGATATCCCTCAAAACCTTCTGAGAGAGATGCCGGGAGTTCTCAACCTGACTGAGGTGCTCGAAGAGAACGCACTGATGAAATACAAGGACAAACAGGCAATCGTTACCCTGAAAGGGGTGGGGGAGGAGTACCAGCGGATGACAGGCGTGGATACCATGATGGCCGAAGGGAGGTTCCTGCTTCAGAGCGGGGATTACAACTTTACTGTACTGGGCTATGGCGTGGCCTATTACCTGAATGCCAGTTTGCAAGACTATATCAACCCCATCACCATTTTTATCCCGTCCCGCACCCGGAAGATCGGAGGATCCCTGGATCAGGCATTTAACCAGGAGATTATCTTCCCCACCGGATATTTCTCTATTCAACAGGAGTTTGATGTAAAATATGCCCTGATGCCGATCCGCTTTGTCAGGAAACTGCTCGACTATACCAACGATGTCACTGCCATCGAGATCCAACTGGCTGACGGGGCTGACAAGCGCAGGATTCAGCAACAGATCGAAGTAGCTGTAGGTGACAGATTCAGGGTGAAAAACAGGTTTCAGCAGCAGGAACTGTTGTATAACATCATGAAATCGGAGAAATATGCCATCTTCCTGATCCTGACCTTTATCCTTCTGCTGGCAACCTTCAATGTGGTGGGCTCTCTCTCCATGCTGATCCTCGATAAAAAGAAAGACATAGCGGTACTTCAAAGCATGGGTGCTACCATGAAGCTGATCAAACGCATCTTTTTGACAGAGGGGTTGATGATCTCAGGTATCGGCGCTCTTTCCGGAATGTTCCTGGGTGGCGTTCTCTGCTGGATCCAGCAAACATTCGGGCTCATCCGGATGGGCGGCCCCAACAGCACGTTTGTGGTGGACAGCTACCCCATTCAGATGCAACCACTTGACTTCCTGCTTGTCTTTATTACAGTGATGCTGATCGGATACCTGGCGTCATGGTATCCTGTCTATAATATCCGGAAAATCAACACCACGCTGGTCAAGCTCGATTGACCACATACCATGCGAACCTCTTTCCGTTGATAAATGTTTGGCAATAAGACCGATTAATGACTTGATTTTATTAAATTTGTCCGTTGTAAAAACTCACAAAACCTAACAGTATGATGAAATTTGTACTCTCCCGTGTTGCCATTGCAATCTTCCTTTTCAGCTTTCCTGTTTTGATGATTGCAGGAGAAATTCAGGTTACCTCCGGGAAGACCGAACTTCGTATTACTACGAACAACTACCAGCAGATGACCTTTACCAGCGATGTATCTTCTCTGCTTTATCGCGATATCCAGACCAAACTGGGTATTTTCACTGAGCTGTATGTTGCTGGCTATGGATACAGCAGCACCGTGGGAGATCCGAAACTTCCTGTAGCCAGGAAACTGATTGAGATCCCCATGAATTCAATCCCGGAGGTCACGGTAACCCATTCAGCGTATACCGACTACACACTAGCCGAACTTGGCATCACCTTCCCGGTAATTCCCCATCAGGAATCTGTGAGTAAAGCCATCACCGATCCGGAGGAGATCCCTTTTGTCATCAATACTGATTCATACCAGCTAAACGAATTCCTCGGCGCCCCGCTGGTTTCCCTTTCACCAGCAGGAACCATGCGTGCAGTGACAATTGCAAGTCTGGATATTGCCCCTGTTCAGTACAACCCTGTTACCGGAACTCTGCGAGTCTATCAGACCATAGAAGCAACAGTCACCTTTTCCAATGGAAACGAACAAGGAAGTATTGAGCGGAAACAGGCTCTCTACTCACCCTTTTTTGAAAATGCATACGGCCAGCTGGCTAACTATAAGCCCCTTTCGGATGAGTTGATCATCACCGAACCGGTTACTTACATCATTGTCTCCGATCCGATGTTTGAAGATGCGCTGCAGCCTTTCATCGAATGGAAGACCCGAAAAGGATTTAAGGTTGTGGAGGCTTATACGGATAATCCTGCCGTTGGCACTACCACCACAGCGATAAAAGCTTACCTGCAGAATTTCTACAACAATCCCCCTTCCGGATACGAAGCTCAAAGCTTTGTTCTGATTGTTGGCGACGTTGCCCAGGTTCCTACTTTTACCGGAACTTCCGGAAGTCACCCTACTGATCTTTATTACTTCGAATATACAGGGGATAAGATTCCCGAATGTTATTACGGGCGCTTTTCAGCAAATAACCTGACTCAGCTGCAACCACAGATAGATAAGACCCTCGAGTACGAACAGTACCTCTTCCCCGATGAGTCTTTCCTTGGTGAAGTGGTTATGGCAGCCGGTGCCGATGCCACGTTTGGTCCCCTTCATGGGAATGGCCAGATCAATTACGGAACGAACAATTACTTTAATACAGCCCATGGTATCCTCTCCTACACGTACCTCCAGCCTGAGCCTTCGGGAGGAAACTACTCCAACCTGATCAAGGGGAATGTCTCCGCTGGCGTTGCCTATGCCAACTATACCGCACATTGCAGCGAGCAGGGGTGGGCTGACCCTTCATTTAAAATATCCGATATTCCCAACCTGCAGAACAATCATAAGTATTGCCTGATGGTTGGCAACTGTTGTCTCAGTAACCGGTTCAACACCAACTGTTTCGGAGAAGAACAACTGCGGGCAGCAGGGAAGGGAGCTCTCGGCTACATCGGAGGAAGCAACAACACCTACTGGGATGAAGATTACTGGTGGGGCGTTGGATTTCAAGCGGTCTCATCCACAGGGCCCTCTTACAATTCCGATCACCTGGGAGCATATGATGTGACCTTTCACGACCATGGCGAAGCGATTGACGATTGGTTTGTGACACAGGGACAGATGGTTGTTGGCGGGAATCTTGCCGTGCAGCAATCGAATTCGGGAATGAAAACCTATTACTGGGAGATCTACCACCTGATGGGAGACCCTTCACTGATGGTCTACATGTCGATTCCCCCTCAACTGACAGCTACCTACATGGATCCAATCCTGGTAGGAACCACTACCCTGAACATCACCACAGAACCTTATGCCTACATTGGGTTATCAGAGAATGGGAATACCCTCGTCTCTTGCGCCTGCGCAGATGCCGCAGGAGCAGCAACGCTGACATTTGCCGCTCAGACGAACCCGGGATACCTCGGACTTGTGATCACGAAACAGAATTTTAAACCGCTGATTGATTCCATCCAGGTCATTCCGGCAACAGGCCCCTACCTGAATCTTTCCTCATTCACTGTGAATGATTCCGTAGGTGGAAATAACAACAACAATGCCGACTTCAGTGAAACCATCACCCTCGATCTGAGTGTTACAAACCTTGGGATAGCTACGGCATACAATGTGTCCGCCACACTTACCACGACCGATACCAATATAGTGGTAACGGATAACTCCTGCACCATCGATTCGGTTGCAGCCGGAGCGACCGTCACCTGTTACGATGCCTTTGCAATGACTGTAAACGACTTTGTGGTTGATCAGCATGTAGTTGCAGGGGAGATTCTTTTCGACGACGGAACCGATAGCTGGACCTCCGACCTGATGCTAACGCTGAATGCACCTCTGTTGATGGTTTACAACATGACCATTTCCGACCCTGCACCGGGAGGAAATAACAATGGAGTTCTCGACCCGGGTGAGAATGTCATCCTTTCCGTTGCTACCAGGAATATCGGGCACGCCGGAGTTGGAAATGGCTTTGGGCACCTGGTCGTCCAGATTCCTTCAAGTCCCTTTATCATCGTGAACAATCCCAATACGCTTATTGGCAACCTGCCGGTCAATACGATTGTCAATGTAGATTTCCCGGCCATAACCAATGGGATCACCCCAATCGGGACGATGGTAGGTCTGGACTTTAGCGAAACTGCCGGACCCCTGAATCAGTTTGCTGCACAGAAAACCTTCGAGCTTGAAATTGGGGCAGCCCCGATTTACCTGATGCAGAACGGCTCTAAAACTTCTTGTAATGCAAAGTTTTACGATTCCGGAAATTCGAATATGAACTACAACAACAACGAAAACTTCACACTCACTTTCTATCCGGGAACGCCAGGCTCATTTATTGAAGCTGATTTTTTAGAGTTTGACGTAGAACCACAGACAAATTGCAATTATGACTACATGACGATCTACAATGGCGATGATATTTTCGCTCCCGTAATCGGCACATACTGCGGAACAGACTCACCTGGTGCGGTGGAGTCAACTTCGCCGGATGGAGCTCTCACCTTCAAGTTCCATTCCGACTATGCCGACACCTTTTCTGGATGGGAAGCAAATATCAGCTGTGCAGGAGGCCCGCTTGGGATGACTGCCAATGCCTTCCCTTCATCTGTTTGCAAGGGTTCAACTAGCCGTTTGTCAGTGATTCCTTCGGGTGGATCGGGAACCTACACCTACCTGTGGACACCTGCAACCTATCTGGATGATCCTGCAAGTCAGTTCCCCTATTGCACACCCGATGCCGATATCACATACACAGTTACGGTGGATGATGGAAGTGCAACACTCACTTCAGCTCCGGTTGAAGTCACGGTACTGGATATCCCTGATGCCCCTGTTGCCACACTGAACGGTTATACGCTGGAATCAAGTGTTGCCGATGGGAACCAGTGGTATTACAACGGAGCCATCATCCCTGGTGCCACACAACAAACCTACCTGCCTTCACTTTCGGGAGATTATTACGTAACCGTTGCCGACCAGGTTACAGGTTGCGAATCAGCCCCCTCCAATACAGTCGTATTCCTGTTCACTGCGGTCGACCATACTCAGGCACAGAGATTTGTTTCGGTCTATCCAAATCCGTTTACCGACCAGCTCAACATTTCGTTTTTCCTCCCGGAAGCCTCCGGTTCTAACGTGATCCTTTCGGATGCCTTTGGAAGGGTAATCCGGGAGCTTGAGGATAAGAGCCTGCTGCAATCCGGCAAATACAACCTGGTTATGGATAGCGGAAACCTGAACCCGGGAATCTATTACTGCAGGATCCAGACAGATTCGTACACGGTGGTACGGAAAGTTATTCTGACGAGATAAAACCAATCATCAAATAAAAACCAGAACCAAAACCAACATGAGACACATCTTCACAATGATCTTAGTACTGGCAATCAGCCTTGCCGGTATGAGCACAAACTGGGTTGATATCAAATCAAACAGCCCTGTGCCGGCAAAAATTACTCTTGTTAAATCAACGATCGAAAAGTCGACCATCACCTTCACCCTGGAGGGATTTTTCCTGAATCCGGTGGAAACACCAAAAGGAATGGCTTTTATTCCTTCGGTTGAAGAGGGAACACCCTGGATGGAAGCAGGAGCTCCGGATCTTCAAAAGCTGACTTCAACCCTGGTTATCCCTGATCTTGCAGGCATGACAGCGAGGGTAATTGCTTCCAGCTTTACGGATTACCCAAATATCGAGATCGCTCCTTCCAAAGGAAACCTGCTTCGTAACGTTGATCCCGCATCCGTACCCTACACTTATGGAAATGCCTATGCAGCCAACAGGTTTTATCCGGGAGATATTGTCTCCACCCGTGATCCTTTTATCGTCAGGGACCTTCGGGGACAGACCGTCCTGGTATCTCCTTTTCAGTATAATCCAGTCACCAAAGTCTTACGGGTATACAACGAGGTTACAGTCGAGCTGGTTAAAGAGAAGGATAATGGCATGAATCAGCTGATCAGGAAAGAGAGCGAAATCAAGATTCATGAAGAGTGGGCACAGATCTACTCCAATGAGTTTCAGAACTTCGATGCAGTGAACTACACTCCGCTGGAAGAGTATGGAAATCTTCTGATTATCAGTTATGGGGCTTTCATGGATGCCATGCAGCCTTATGCCGACTGGAAAACTTCCATTGGCTTCCCCGTTGAGATGATAGATGTATCTACGATCGGAACAACTGCTGCTGCATTAAAAACCTACATTACTGACTACTACAATACAAATGGATTATCCTTTGTTCTGTTGGTTGGTGACATAGCCCAGATCCCTACAAACACAGGTGGAGGCCTTGGTGGTCCGTCCGATAATGCATACGGCTACATTTTAGGCAGCGACCATTACCAGGAGCTCCTTGTAGGTCGTTTCTCTGCCGAATCGGAAGCCATGGTGGAGACACAGGTTACACGTACCCTGAACTATGAAATGGATCCCCAGTTACTTACTAACGACTGGTATACCAGCGTTATCGGAATTGGTTCGGACCAGGGCCCTGGTGACGACGGAGAATATGACTACCAGCACATCCGGAATATGCAGGATGACTGTTTGGGGTATACCTATACCCTGAACTATGAGCTCTTTGACGGATCGCAGGGCGGTAATGATGCCCCGGGAAATCCAACCCCTTCCCAGGTTGCAGCCGATGTGAATGAAGGGGCCTCCCTCATTCTGTATTGTGGACACGGAAGTACTACTTCATGGGGAACCTCCGGGTTTAACAACAACAATGTCAACAGTCTTACCAACAATGATAAGCTTCCCTTTGTATGGTCGGTTGCCTGTGTGAACGGTGAGTTCATGAACGGAACCTGCTTCGCGGAAGCCTGGTTGCGCGCTACAAATAACGGCGAGCCGTCAGGAGCTGTTGCTTTCTTCGGCGCTACTATCAACCAGAGCTGGAATCCCCCGATGGAGGGTGAAGATGAGATGGTGGACATCCTGGTTGAAAGCTATTCAAGCAATATCAAACGCACTTTCTCCGGACTTTCCATCAATGGGTGTTTTAAAATGAATGATACCTACGGCTCCGGAGGAAATGACATGACTGATACCTGGGTCGTTTTTGGTGATCCAACCATTTTTGTTCGTACCGATAATCCCGGAACCATGACGGTGACTCATGATCCAACGCTGTTTGTAGGTTCTACTTCCCTATCGGTCTCCTGCAACGTAGACGGAGCCCGTGCCACGGCATCCATGAACGGCGAAATGCTCGCAACGGGAATTATTTCCGGCGGTAACATCGTACTTAATTTCCCTGCACTTCCCAATCCCACTGATACCGTTCGGTTGGTGGTGACTGCCTTTAATTATATTCCATACATTGCAGATATCCAGATCATCACACCAAATGGTCCATACATTCAATACATCAGCAATACGGTCAACGACCAGGCCTGGAACAACGACCAGCTCGTCGACTACGGAGAGGATATTTACCTCGGGGTTGCTGTCAAGAATCTGGGAGTGGAAGCCACATCCGACCTTGTTGTTGGATTGACAACACCCAATCTTTACATCAATTTAACGGATAATACAGAAGATTATGGCATTGTTCTTCCCGGAGAAATAAAAGAGATGCCGGATGGGTACTACTTCCATGTTTCAAGCAACATCTCTGATGGTACCAGCATCGAATTTGAGATGACGGGCGTTGATGGACTGGATAGCTGGACATCCAACTTCAGCATCATGGCTCATGCACCGAATCTTACTCTGAATAACTGCGTTGTTCTGGATCCCGGCGGGAATAACAACGGAAGAATGGATCCGGGCGAAGCGGTTGATCTCAATATCACCCTCGTCAATTATGGCTCCTCTGCGGCATATAGTGTATCAGGCGAACTCATTTCCATCAGTCCTTATGTGACGGTTGTATCCGATTCCAAGAGTTTTGGTGATATGGCATCCGGGGAGACAAGTTCACAAATCTATGGAGTCACAGTGGACCCAACGGCGCCGGAAGGACAATTGGCTCCATTTATGCTGGAGATCACAGCCGATCGTGGTCTGGCAAAGGTTGTCACATTCAACCTGGTGATTGGCAAGACTCCTGTTCTTGTGATTGACATGGATGGAAATCAGAATTCAGGTTCAACAATTGTCGATGCCGTTTCCAATCTTGGCCTGATGTCAGATTATATCCAGTCTGTACCTGCAGATATGGCTGATTACACTTCAATATTTGTTTGTCTTGGGATGTATCCCGATAAGCATGTTCTTTCCAGTACGGAAGGTACCCGTATGAAAAACTTCCTGGATAATGGAGGAAGAGCTTACATGGAAGGTGGAGATACCTGGAAATACGATCCGCAAACTGCCGTTCATCCCATGTTCAGCATCCAGGGGTTAAACGACGGGGGCACCGACCTTGGCACACTTCTGGGACAAGCCGGCACTTTCACCGATGGAATGACCTTTGATTATAATGGTGACGATAAATTCGCCGACAGGATTATAAGTCAGGGAACAGCATTCCAGATCTTCAGAAACCAGTCGCCAAATTATTACTGCGCCGTGGCTTACGATGGCGGAAGTTATAAAACAATCGGTAAATCGTTTGAATTCAGCGGTCTGACAGATGGCGCCCTACCTTCCACAAAGTTGAATCTGATGGTTGAGTACCTCACCTTCTTTGGAATTGATATCCCGGCATTGGCAGCCAATTTTGCAGGCTACCCAACGAGTATCAGCATTGGTGAGAGTGTTGGTTTCTATAACTTTTCTACTGGTGGAATCGTTTCCTACGACTGGTCATTCCCTGGTGGAACACCGGCGACTTCAACTGAACCGGAACCTGTTGTATTTTACGACACTCAAGGAGCCTATGATGTAACACTTACTGTCAGCGATGGAATAAATACAAATACGACTACAAAGACAGATTACATCCTGGTTGACTATGCCACCGGAATCTCTGCTAACGACGGCTCTCTGCAGTGTGTCCTGATGCCGAACCCGAATAACGGAACCTTCATCCTTAGGATGGCTGCTGCCGAAGAGAATCAGGTAAACCTGAAGATCTTCAACACCTTGGGAACCCTGGTCTATTCAGAAGATGCCGTATCAGTGCACAACAAGCTTGATAAGAACATCTCGATCCGGAATGTACCTAACGGAATCTACGTCATGACAGTTCAGGGTCAGAAAGGAACCTGGACCGGAAAGATCGTCGTCAACAAATAACATTATTCTACCAGATGTTGTTTCTCCACCTGGATGATCTCTTTGGTTTCGCTGTTGAAAACAAAGGCAACCAGTGAAAGGTGGTCAGGATTCCAGCTATCGTTTATCGTATAAACATATGTGTTGGAATAGGTCAGGGTTGTATCTACTGCGTTTGTCACCTGCTCCCCGTATGTTCCGTTGAGGACAGCTCTCAGCATATCATTGAACACGTAGTTCTCGATATCGGGAACCGTTCCCACATTGGGGTCATTGTTTTTCTGCCACCCGACAATGCTGTCTTCAAGGATACAGACAGTGAGGTTATAGGCTCCCGGTAATTCTGAATGGAACGTTGTCTCAATGGTTGTATTGATGTGATGACGGCTTAGGGGAGTATACTCTGTGGTGATACGGATGGACGCCACCTCATTTTCCTGAGCGACGCTGGCAACAGCCTCAGCCCAGGATCCGGATCCGATTGCCGGTTTCCCATTGTAGGGAGCCCGGTTGACCATCCCCATCGGGTTGGATATCAGTAAAAAATCGTTGAACCAGGAAACACCTTCTGTCACACGGTAATCTGTCGAATAGTGACCGGATGCGTCCGGCTCGGAAAAATATCCGGCATGAACTGTCATTAAAATAACCTGTCCTTTGTAGAGATCTACCAGGGCTTCTGCATCTGCTGTTGCAGCCGGACAGTTAACACACTTCATCCCCGTATAATCTTCCAGAAGAACTTTCCGCTTGTTGGTGTCGAGCACAATCACTTTCTCACTGGAATAAGGTTGATCCAACTTATCGCAGGAAACCACCAGGATACCTGCCAGTGCCATCATTAAATATAAAACCCTGAATTTCATATTCTTATATTTTCTTAATTTCCTAATTTCGCTTTTCGCTTCTCGCTATTTCGCTATTTAATTCTAGAAACTGCTATTGATTGTCAAGGTGAACCCTGTTGATTCAGGTACGTAGCGGCAAACACCTCCTACGCACACAACACCTTCGCGCTGACGTCCGTAGGAAAGGGCAATGCGGGTTGTATTGTAGATAAAGCCTGCTGAGAAATTGTAATAATGTAACTGAAGATTCGAAACGGGGTTTCCGATGTTCCACTGATCACTGACAGAGATAAACCATTTTGGAGAGATTGTCAGCTCCAGCATTCCTGCCATCCAGTTCCCTTTATCCTGTTTTGCCCACAAACCCTGTACTTCTCCGCGAATGGAGTACTTTTTAGTGATGTTCCATGTAATATCCACCACACCGATATTGGCATAAACAGTTCCATATTCGTCGAGATGCCCTTCGATCACATCTTTGTTGTAGGTTTGATAGTAGTATGCAAAAATTCCTTTCCATTTCTTATTGAACTTCTTCGTCACTTCAATATTTACATCCTGGTAGAAGACGTCTTTCCAATCCACTGCAAAAGGAGTCGATTTGTATCCAAGTGTTCCCGGTGTATTAATAGCTGTTGTATCATTGACTTGTGAACGTTTGATGTTGTTCACCTGAGAAAAGTTGATGGCAAAGTTCATTCCGTACTTGCCCCCAAGTTTGGAGTTTTTGGGGAGGGAAAAAATCAGCTCTGCAGACGCTCCGACCTCTCCGGTAGGCTGGGTGGCATACGGATACATAGCTGCAAGGAAATAGGTGTGTTCTTTTGTGACAGCGGGGAGGTAATTAATATCGAGTGCATTGTTCGTGACCGAACGGTTGGATTTATAACTCATGTTATCAATCCATTTGGTTTTAGCCGTCAACCCGAAATTTTTACGGGAATAGGAAGCCGTTAACAGCCATCCGTCGCCATTTTTGTAAATATAGTGGTTCATGGCTGAGGGATCGTTGATCTTGTGGGCGTATTCCGTATAGAAGTTGAACCCACTGTAATTTAGGTTGAGCCGACCGCCATAGGTAGCCACATTCTCAGGAAGGTTGAGTTCGTAGATTTTGGGAGGGACCACAATCTCCATTGATTTTCCTTTCTGGAAATCGCTCACAAAGCTTCCTCCAAAGCTAAGTTTAAATTTTGACGAGGAGAGGCTCGAAATCATGTCGTTGAGGTAAAAATCGGCATCCAGCCCTTTTACAATACCCCTGTTATTGTCCTTGAAGGGAACCCAGTAGGTACGCTGAACGCCCACCACTCCTGTGATGGCGACACCGCTAAAGGGCGTCAGTTTAACCCTCAATCCGCGCATGGAGTTGTCATAGCCAAGAGTCCAGTCCTGGTAAGTCCTGAAAATCATTCCGTTTCCAAACTGTTCATAGAAATTACCAGCTGTCACCTCAATCAGTTTGTTTTTGTATTTCACATACCAATAAGGAACTCCATACCCCTGGTACTCCTGGTCATATCCGAGAAGAGGAGGAAGGTACGCCTCAAATCTGAGTCCCGCAGAAAAGTTCTTGTAAGAGTAGTTGACATCAGTAAATCCCTGCACCCGGAAATATTTCCCGTCGAGGGTCGAGTCTGTGATGCCCAGCTGGCTGTCGGTCATGTAGTAAACCGCATCACTCTGAAAACTTCCGCTAATCTGACTGTTTTCCAGGAACCCTTGTCCAAACAACATCACAGGCACCGAAAACAATACAACGATAAGCCCTTTTAACATGGCTTCTCTTTTCATAGATCGCATCCTATTTTGGTTTCTATTAGATTACTCTTCGATGGTTTCGCCGGCATTCAGCTTTCTGACCAGTTCAATCAGATGGACCTCATTTCCTTCCGTATAAGAAGAGTGCTGCCAGACAATATTTCCCTCTCCGTCAATTAGAAACGTATGCGGAGGAAATCCAACATTCATAGCACGCTTGAAGTCTTCGTTCGGGTCACGAAGTACTTCATATTCCCATCCTTTACCGTTAACTGTTGGTTCAACGGTAGCGCTGGAGCGGGAATTATCGACGGAGACAGCTACCAGTTTTACACCGGTTTCTTCTACCCAATCGTCATATACATCAGCAATGGCACTCAGCTCTTTGATGCAGGGCTTGCACCAGGTCGCCCAGAAGCAAAGGATGATAGGCTTCCCGTCATTGTTGATACTGCTCGTATTGAATGGATTCCCCTGAAGATCTTGAATATCAACAGACGGAATCTTTTTATTGCTTTCGGGAGCGGTTTCCTGGGCTATTCCTGTCCATACAAAAAGGAGAAGCGCCAAAAGAGTCGTAATGGTTCTTTTCATGGTTGATTTTCAGTTTGGTTAAGAGCGTGCAAAGATAAGGATTATGGATAGTAAATCTCCAAAAGTTTCGTTTTTGGCTTTGGAAGAATGAAGAGATGATCAATGGTGGCAGGGATCAGGATGACTTCCCCTTTTTTTAGCTCCTCCATCCCTTGCAAAAACTGGATGCTGCAACTTCCGCTGGTGCAAAGATAGATGATAAATGAGTCGATGTACTCCAGATCCTTTTTAATGCCATGATCCAACTCCAGGATATTTGTGGTGAATGCTGTACTCTCAACCAGGTTTACGGTTTGATTCTTCAGCTTTGCATAGGTCGTGCGGTAGTTATCAGGTATGGTGAAATCAATGGCTTCAAGAGCCAGGTCGGTATGGAGTTCCCTTGACTTTCCTTCGCCGTCGGTCCGGTCCCAGTCATAAATCCTGTAAGTGGTATCGGAAGTTTGCTGGATCTCAGCAAGCAGAACGCCAGGCCCCAACGCGTGAACCCTACCCGCTGGCATGAAAAAAACATCCCCTGCATGAACAGACTCCACATTCAGGATCTCCTTCAGTCGCTTCTGCTCAAGGTAATCCAGGTAGATTTTTTGATTCACGGATTGGTTGAAACCGCTGATCAGTTCGGCCTTCTTATCCGCATCCAGGATATACCACATCTCAGTCTTTCCGTTGCCGATCTTCCGTTTTGCGGCCAGGGCATCATCCGGATGGACCTGGATGGAGAGCCAGTCGTGGGAGTCAATAAACTTTACAAGGATCGGGAACTTTTCTGGAAACTGCTCGAATGCTTTCTCGCCAACCAGATCGTCCATATAGATTTCAACCAGGTCGTTCAACTCATTTCCTTCAAGAAATCCGTTGGAAACGACAGTCTGAAATCCTTCAACTCCGGAGAGTACCCAAACTTCCCCGCAGTTGGGAAGAGGGGAGAAGTCGAGACCCAATTCAGTGCGAATTTTATCACCACCCCACACTTTATCTTTAAAGATGGGCGTGAATTTCAATGGATAGAGCAAGTTCATGACAGATGTAGCAGTTACTCGATTAATGACTACTTTTACAGACTGATTGTAAGGCAAAGGTATACTTTTATCTATTATGGCGACTCCCACGATTTCATATCTCAATAAAATACAAGAACTTAGAAAAGAACTTCACCAGTACCCTGAATATTCAGGCAGAGAAAAGAAGACAGCTGCCAGAGTTCTCCAGTTTTGTTCAGCTTTTCAGCCTGATGTTGTGATTGAAAGATTGGGAGGGAATGGTTTTGCTTTGGTTTTTGAAGGAGCTCTGGATGGGAAAACTGTAATGCTCAGAGCGGAACTGGATGCATTGCCTCTGGATGAGGTCATTGATATTCCGCACCGCTCCCGAAACAAGGACCTTGCGCATAAATGCGGCCACGACGGACACATGGCAATTCTCTGCGGGGTTGCTTCGCTGTTGCAGAAGAAGCGACCTAAAGCCGGAAGAATTGTACTTCTTTTTCAACCTGCTGAAGAGACGGGAAAAGGATCAAAGGCAGTGTTGAAAGACCCCAAATTCCAGGGTATCGTACCCGATTATGTTTTTGCATTGCATAATCTTCCCGGATTTCCTGCAGGATCGGTCATCGTTAAAAATGGCCCGTTTGCCTTTGCATCTCTTGGCATCTTCACCCGGATCAAGGGGGAGTCGTCGCACGCAGCGTTTCCGGAACACGGAATATCCCCGCTTCCTGCATTGATGGAGCTGCTTGGCACACTTCAGGAACTTCCCAAAAACATTCCCAATCTTCACAAGGATACCATTCTAACCATTACCTACAGTCGTTTGGGGCACTTTGTGTTTGGAACCTCCCCGGGGCAGGCCGAACTGGCAGCCACCATACGATCGGAACGAAACGAGGACATTGAGAAGATCAAGGATACAATCATTCCTGTCATCAGGGAGATCGGAATCCGCTATATGCTGGATACGATAATTCAATGGCATGAACCTTTCAGTGCCACAGTAAATACCCCTGAGGCTGTTACCATGATCCGGTCTGCTGCGCGAAAACTGGATTTCCCTCTGGTGGAGAGAAATGACCCTTTCCGCTGGTCAGAAGATTTTGGCGAGTTTACCGCAAAATATCCGGGAGCGATCTTCGGACTGGGTTCAGGGGAGAATCACTCCGATCTCCATACACCGCACTATGACTTCCCGGATGAGATCATCGAACCCGGGATCCGGATGTTCTATGAGATAATCAACCAGATAAACAGATGATTTCATGAACCCTATGCGCGCCATCTGCCTCTTTTGTGGATCTGCTGTCGGGAAATCTCCCAACTACCGTGAAGCAGGTCTGGCATTAGCTGCAGTGATGCTGAGAAAGAAGATTACCCTCATCTACGGTGGAGCGAATATCGGTTTGATGAAAGTTGCTGCGGATGCTTTTCTGGAAGCCGGCGGAAACGTCGTCGGTGTTATGCCTAAGAGTTTGGCCGACAGAGAGGTGGCGCACGACAGGTTAACAGCCATGCACATTGTTCCTGGCATGCAGGAGAGGAAAGCGCTGATGGCTGAGCTCTCGGATGGCTTCATCACAATGCCCGGAGGATACGGGACCTTCGACGAGATCTTCGAAATGCTCTCCTGGAACCAGCTGAAGCTGATGCAGAAGCCTGTAGGGGTTCTGAATGTAAACGGCTATTTTGATCCGATGATCCAGCAACTCGACAGGGCTGTCAGAGAAGGGTTTCTGCGTCCTGAGCACCGGGAACTCCTGTTGGTTGATACGAACCCTGAAGTCTTAATCCAACGCATGGAAGTGTTCCTTCCCGTTGAAGCCGAAAAATGGATTGACCGGCTAAAAGCAGGAGAAATATGATCATCATAGGAATCACCGGAACCCTCGGGGCAGGAAAAGGAACAATTGTCGACTACCTGACTGAAAAAAAAGGTTTTGCCCACTACTCCGTAAGGGGATATTTGGTTGGAAAAATCCGACAGCTTGGACTTCCCGAAAACCGCGACAGCATGTTCAACCTTGCCAATGAGCTCAGGGCTGAGCATGGTCCCTCTTATGTGGTGGATCAACTCTTTGAGGAGGCCCGGAAATCGGGAAAGAACGGCATCATAGAAAGTATCCGTACCACAGGAGAGATCGACTCGCTGCGAGAAAAGGGAGCCTTCTATCTTTTTGCGGTTGATGCTGACCCAAAACTACGGTACGAAAGGATTCAACTGCGGAAATCGGTAACAGACTCGGTTAGTTATGAAACCTTCGTTGAAAATGAAAAGCGGGAGTCGGTTTCCACCAATCCCGGGGTACAAAATCTTCAAGCTTGCATTGATCAGGCTGATTATCGGTTTGAGAACAACGGTTCGATGAAGGAGCTCTTCCTGCAGGTGGATTCAGCTCTGGCAGAAATCCTTTAACCTGGCGGCACAACCCTGAAATGTGCTGAATACATGCTCCTCGCTCACCAGGTCGGGGATCAGAAAGCTGTTACGCATCATATATGCCGGTTGCGCCTGAGGCATGGATAGCAGGACGAGAATCTTCTTTTCAGACATATCCAGGATTGCTGATTCAAGGGCATTGAGACCTGATTGATCAAGGAAAGGTACCCTCTTCATCCTGATGACCACTACCTCGGTCTTAGCAGGAATTCCATTTATTTTATACTGGAATTGGTTCACCGAGCCGAAGAAAAGCGGACCATCCAACCGAACAATGTAGATCTGGTCTTTCAGGCAGTTGGTTATCTCTGCTTCATCGTCCCACGGCATCTCTTCATCGGCTTCGTGAAGTGGCGCTACTTTCATGTTTTTATCCACCATGTCGCCGGTACGTTTCATGAAGAGAACGGAGGCAATCACCATTCCAATACCAACAGCTTGCAGAAGGTCCACAAAAACTGTCAGAACAAGAACCAGAATCAGTACCACGGCATCAGAACGAGGGATCAAACGCAGATCGGCCAACCCTTTCCGGTCTATAATACTGATGCCAACAGTAATTAAAATGCCTGCCAGAACACTGAGAGGAATATGACTCACAAGTTTACCAGCTCCCAGCAGGATAATCAGCAGAAAAATTCCGTGAATGAGTCCCGACCAGACACTCTTGCCGCCCGAACGGATGTTGACTACTGTTCGCATGGTGGCTCCGGCGCCGGGAATTCCTCCGATGAGTGATGCAGCCATGTTACCGATCCCTTGTCCGATCAATTCGCGGTTGCTGTTGTGCCTGGTCTTGGTGATATTATCTGCAACCACCGAAGTGAGAAGGGAGTCGATCGATCCCAAACCGGCCAGAGTCAGAGCCGGAAAGAAAACATAACTCAACTGGGACCATTGCAAATGCAGGATCTCAGAAATCCTGATAGTAGGCAATCCTCCGGCGATATCACCGATCACCGGGATTTCGCTCTTCAGCATGTATGCCAGGGCCGTCATCAGGATCACAGCGATGAGTGTTCCGGGCATCTTTTTCGCTAGTAACGGGAAGAGGTAAATGATGGCGATTGTTCCCAACCCAAAGAGCAATGCAACAGGTCTGAACATCGCAATGGCTTCAGGAATTTCAAGAACTGTTTTTATGATGGAAGAGGGAGATGTAAGCCCTGCCATGGGAAAGAGCTGCAGGACAATAATAATGATACCGATTCCGCTCATGAACCCCGACAACACAGGATAAGGGATGTAGCGGATATATTTTCCAAGACGCAGAACCCCGAACAGGATCTGAAAAAGTCCTGCCAGAAAAAAGATGATGATGATCATCCCGATTCCCTTCTCCAGGCTTCCTGCATGTTGTATAGCCATGATGCCAATGGAGGCGGAAACTACGGTCATGGGGCCTGTGGGCCCACTGATCTGCGTGGGAGTCCCTCCAAACAGGGAGGCTAAAATCCCCAGCACGATGGCGCCATACAACCCGGCAATTGCTCCAAGACCGGATTGTACACCAAATGCCAGCGCAAGTGGGAGAGCCACGATGCCTGCCGTGATCCCTCCATAGAAGTCTCCTTTCCCCGGGAGTGCGGGAAAATTAATTTTCATGGTAATCGGTTTGAATTTCAATAGGGGAGGTGCAAAATCGTGCAAAAGTAATTTTTTATTTCTAATTTCGAATTTCCAATTTCATATTTCCATTCAAATTAACTAAGCCTCATGACTGAATCACCTTCATACATACGTCCCTCCTGGGACGACTATTTCATGGAAATTGCCAATACCGTTGCCAATAGGGCTACCTGCGACCGGGGCCGGAGCGGTTGCGTGATCGCTCGCGACAAACAGATCCTGGTGACAGGGTATGTGGGCAGTCCTCGAGGGTTGCCTCATTGCGATGAGATAGGTCATCTTTTAAAGCAGGTTACCCATGAAGACGGCCGGGTATCCCAGCACTGCATGCGTACCGTCCATGCCGAGCAGAACGCCATTTGCCAGGCAGCACGGTTAGGAATACCCCTGGAAGGGGCTACCCTCTATTGCAGGATGACCCCCTGCCGCACTTGTGCCATGCTGATCATCAACTGCGGGATCGTTCGGGTGGTGTGCCAGCGAAAATACCATGATGGCCGTGATTCGGAGGAGATGTTTGCCAAAGCGGGGATTTCGCTCGAATATGTGATCGACGAAGTGCAGCAGTACGATAAGCAGTAAATCATTATCTTTACACGTGAACAAGGATCCAAAGGGGATGCCCAATGCCTTAGATAAAACGGAATTTGAACGGCTGTTCAAAAATGAGTTCAAAGGACTCGTGCTGTTCTCCATTCAGTATGTCAAGGATTACGAAGCGGCCCGGGAAATTGTGCAGGAGGCATTCATTGGTTTATGGGACAAGAGAAGTCAGATCGATCCCGCAAGACAGGTAAAAAGCTACCTCTCCACGACTGTCAGAAACCGCTCCCTGAACTACCTGCGGGATAACAGGAAATTTGATACCCGCCTTCTTACCCAGGAAAATCTTTTCCCTCTTGCATCGTACGAACAAACAGACAACCTTGTGGTAAAGGAGCTTCAGGATAAAATCCATGAAGCCGTTTCGGAACTGCCGGAAAGATGCCGGGAGGTATTTTTACTCAGCAGAAATGAACACCTCAAATACCAGGCAATTGCCGATAAACTCCAGATTTCGGTTAAAACCGTGGAGACCCAGATGTCGAAAGCACTGCAACACCTCCGAATCCGGTTGAAGGATTACCTCCCATCAGGGTATCCCTCAACTTAAGTGTATAATGAATGAATAAATGAACACAAACGACACATATTACACTGACCTGATCACCCGGTACCTTTCAGGAGAGGCTTTGCCGGAAGAGATTTCGGAGCTTTCATCCTGGATTGGTTCCAACCCCGAACACGCAACTCTTTTTAGCGAGTTCAGGAAAACATGGGAAAGTATTACTGCCGACCAGGTTGAGCAACAGTTAGATCCGTCGAAGGAGTGGGAAGTTCTGCTGCCCAAACTGAAAGGAATTGGGGCTCAGGGCACAGGGCCAGGGGCACAGGGCCAAGGGCACAGGGCACAGGGCACAGGGCCAAAACAAGAGGGTTCAGGGCACAGAGCACAGGGCTCAGGGCTCAGGGCGAAGGCTCCGGGTCAAAAGGCACCGGACATCGAATCCTGGGATCCGGCATCCGGTATCCGGCATCTGGCATCCGAGAAGGAACCAAAGGTCATCCAGATGGAGAGCAACCGGCTCCCCTGGCAGGTGGTCATGATCAGGGCCTCCCTCATTGCTGCCATTGCATTGGTACTTCTGATTCCTGCCTGGATGACATACCACTATTTTTCAGCAACTGACATGGTTCGGCTTACCGCCTCCGGTGAAGTCCTTGAGGCAGTACTTCCTGACGGTACAACGATATCTCTGAATGCTTATGCGTCAATCTCTTATCCTGAAAACTACGGGATAAATAACCGTGAAGTCATACTAAACGGACAGGGTTATTTTGAGGTAAACAGGGACTCTCTGCTGCCTTTTGTCATTACCTGCGGCAGTTCAAAACTTGAAGTGCTGGGAACCTCCTTCTTTGTCGACGCCGAACAGGCCGCTGGAAATATGGAGGTCGTTCTGGTTGACGGAAGCGTGGCGGTCTATTTTGAGGATGCCCGCTCCACCGGCAAAACAATCATTCCCGGAGAAAAAGCAAAACTGATCCAGACGGATCAGCGTATCATCATCTCGCCCAACGAAGACCCCAACTTCATGGCATGGAAGACACACAACCTCATTTTTCTTGACGACAGGCTGGATATGATCCTCACCACCCTGAACAAAATCTATCAATCCAATATCACCCTGGCGAATGAAAACCTGGCTGACTGCCGCCTCACAGCTACTTTCAGCCAGCAGTCGCTGGAATCGGTACTCAGCGTGATCGGGGTTACGCTGGACCTTCAGTCTGAAACCACACCTTCCGGTATCATCCTCTACGGGAAAGGATGCAACTAACCGGCTGGCATCGATTGTCTGCCGGGCTCAGGGCTGCTTCATTGCGTCTCGCAGGCCTGCTGCTGATTTGCCTGTTTCATCACGCCCTTTTCAGCCAGGATCCGGGTCGGAAAATTTCCCTCGGGGTCAAACGTATGCCTCTCAGCGAGGTGCTTGAGCAGATATCCGGAAAAGGAGATATCCGCTTCTCCTACAGTTCCCATGTGATCCCTGTTCATCAAGAGATCTCTTATACATGCAAGGATAAACGTATCAGCGAAGTATTGAATGAGATCCTTGGAAGCCTGGGAATCGAGTGGTTGCTGGTGGAAAACCAGATCGTTCTGAAACTTCTTACTCCGGCCGGGCAGGTTGAAAACAGCATAAAGGTCAGACAGCCACAAGTCTATGCCATCAGCGGGTATCTGCACGACAGCCTGACAGGAGAAGCGCTGATCGGGGCCAATATCATGGTCAGGAAGCTGGGAAAGGGCACTACGACAAACGAATATGGATTCTACTCTCTTTCCTTACCCAGCGGATCTCACGAAGTTGAATTTTCCTTCCTTGGATTCAGGGAGGCAATCTCTTCATTGAACTTGATGAAAGACACACTGATCTCTCCTGATCTTCAGGAAGCCAGTGTAGGGATGCGCGAAGTGGTGATCAGAGCAAGGGATAACCCACAGCTTCCTGCTGTGAACCAACCAGGAGATTTCAACTTCTCAGGAGCTACCCTGGAGAGGCTTCCCGGTTTTGCAGGAGATGTAGATGTGCTAAAGGCACTGCAGCTCTTGCCGGGAATCAGAACTTTCGGAGACGGATCTTCACTCTACTATGTCAGGGGAGGGAACAACGACCAGAATCTCCTGATGATCGATGAAGCACCGATTTACAACCCGTCGCATCTGTTTGGTTTCTACTCGGTACTCGCACCCGATGCCGTGAATGACATGGAGATTTACAAAGGAGATTTTCCGGCAAGGTACGGCGGCAGAGCCTCTTCGGTGATCAACATTACGGCACGTGAGGGAAACATGAAACGGTTCAGCTTTGGCGGCAACCTGGGCCCATATGCCTCCTCCCTCACCGTTGAAGGCCCGATTGTAAAGGACAAGGCTTCCTTCATTGTTTCAGGACGCCTCTCCACCCTCAACTGGCTCAACTACCTTGTGGATGATGCCGGCTCGTTTGATCTTTATTTTTTTGATATCAATGCCAAGATCAATGTGAAACCAACCCGGAAGGACAGGATATTTTTCACTTTTTTTACCGGACGCGACCAGTTCAACCGTTTTACCAACTCTGTTTACAGGACATACGGCATCAGCTGGGATAACATGGCAGCTACACTTCGCTGGAACCACCTGTTCAATCCGAAACTTTTTTCCAACACTACACTGAACTTCAGCAATTACGACTACTCACTCTTTCTTTCATCCGACCACAAGAGCTACTGGCAATCCTCCATTGGCAGCATAACCCTCAAAAGCGATTTCACCTGGTTTCTCAACCCGTCGAATACGCTGCGGGCGGGTTTTGCAGTGAGCCGCTATCACTCCAACCCGGGAAACATTTCGCAGGAAGGGGAAGAGGAGCAGCTCGAGGTAAGAGAGGTGTCTGAATACACATCGATGGAATACCTGATTTATCTGAGCAACGAGCAGAAGATCGGCAACAGGCTCTCTCTGCAGTATGGGATCAGGCTTCCTGTCTGGCAGAACTTTGGCCCCTCAAGCATCTATTTCTTTGACCCGAATTTTAACGTGATCGACACGGTTCAGGTTGGTAAAAACACCTCGTACGATGTGTTTTTCAGTCCGGAGCCCAGAGTGTCGTTAGGTTTTGCCCTGAACAAGAGCTCTTCTCTCAAAGCCAGCTACAGCCGCACTACGCAGTTCATACAACAGCTCTCAACAGCAACCGGGCCTTTCACCTCCCTGGAGGTATGGGTTCCCGTCGGCCAAAACATCCAGCCCCTGAAAACCGACCAGGTCACATTGGGCTATTTTCTGAAGTTTGCCTCTTCCAATCTTTACTTTTCTGCGGAAGCCTTTTATAAATATTTCAGAGATCATATTGATTATACAGACCATGCAAACCTCCTCTACAATCCTTTGCTGGAAGGCGAACTCAGGTTCGGCAACGCGTGGTCGTACGGACTGGAGGTGATGCTTCAGAAACCTGTTGGCAAGCTCAGCGGATGGATTGGATACACCTGGTCGCGAGCGATGACGGAGACTGCCGGGGTGAATGCAGGAGACCCCTATCCTGCCAGTTTCGACTCCCCGCATAATCTTTGCATGTATCTCTCTTATGACACCCGAAAACGGTGGTCATTTTCAGCAAACTGGGTGTTCATGACAGGGAACCCGATTACCTCTCCTGTAGGATTTTATCTGTACAACGGATCTACGCTCCCTCTCTATGGAGCAAAGAACAATGACCGTTTGCCCGACTACCACCGGCTGGATCTTTCGGTCGTTTACCGCCTGAACAAGCCAGATGCCAGGTTCCGCCACAACCTGGCAATAACTCTCTACAATGCGTATGGAAAGGCGAATCCCTTTTCGGTGAGCTTCAATAAATACCAGGACGGACAAGGCAATTTCGTAGTACCCTCAAACCTTGAAGGCGATTACGAACTTGTTCCTACGATGATTTCAGTGGCAGGGATCATTCCGTCGCTCAATTACCAGTTTAAGTTCTGATGAAGAAATCAATACGATATATCGCCCTGATACTACTGCTCACTGGTTGCGTAAAGCAGGCAGACTGGCCTGTTCCCGATCAATCACCGGAATTTATTGTTGTGGATGCCACCCTTACGGATGAGCAAAAGGTTCATACCGTCTCAATCAATCTCCCGGTTACAGATCTTAATGCAATCCCGGAAGCCGTGACCGGAGCAACTGTACTGATAGCCACCGCTGATTCGTTGTGGTTTCTGAACGAAGATTCCCTCCGTCCCGGGAACTACCTGACCGACTCTTCTTTCGTTGCCACCCTTAATACAGGATATTCGCTGCAGATCCTCTGGCACGAAAAAAACTATTCGGCACAAACTTCTATGGTACCGGGTAGAGTTTTCAATCCATTGATCTATAAAAAGAATGAAGGAGATGATGCCTATCATATCGATTGGGTAGCTTCCGCATTTAGCGTGAACGACCCGGCCATGTGGGAGGTGTTTGTTGACTGGTCGGCTCTTCCCGGCTATGACACGCTGGATCCCTGCTCCTGTCAGGCCAGGTTGCTTTTTTATACCCTCCCTACCATTGATGTTAGCCAGATATTTGCTCCCATTGTTGAACAAATCTCTTTCCCTGCCGGCAGCCTCATTACCGAACGTCGCTTTTCCGTCACGCCGGATCATGCGGAGTTTCTCAGGCAACTTCTGCTGGAGACCAACTGGCAGGGAAGCATGTTCCCTTCGGCAAATGCCAATGTAATCACAAACCTGAGTTCAGGAGCTATTGGTTACTTCAGCGTGTGCGCTGTAACGGAGCTGTCGCTGGTGGTGGAGTAGGGCACAGGGCACAGGGCACAGGGCACAGGGCGCAGGGCACAGGGCACGTATCCGGCATCTGGCATCCGGCATCAAAAAAGATAATTCCGGCATCAGGGTAACCCGTAGGTCAGGTGTATAATGAGCAGAAACCCAAAACTCCAACACTATGAAAACAACCCACATCTTCAAATTCAGCATGCTCCTGATTGCTGCATTTGCCATGACTTTCGCCGGATGCAAGAAAGATCCTGTCGATCCTATTCCTGATGAAAACGGTTCAACATCCGTCCAGCAAATCTCTATGGACGACAATCATCTCCAGAAGATCAGTGACGACATCAACCTTGATGTAGAGGTTATGATGAGCGGCGGCACACTGAAATCTACCGACTGGCTGCCTTGTAACGCTACGATTGATTCGACCAATGTGGTAAATGATACAATCACTTATTACATTACCTACCACGGCCTCAATTGTCCCCAAACCCTTTACCGGACGGGAAAAGTGGAGGTGAGGAAGCAAGTTGGTACACAATGGTTTATGCCTAACGCAACCGTGAATATCAAAATCATCAACCTTCAGGTTACTCGTGTTGCTAATCAGAAAACCATTGTTATCAATGGCGTGAAGACGCATAAAAATGTGACCGGTGGACTGTTGATACAGCTGGGCTTTGGCATCAATACCATTGTCCACAAAACCCATGGCTTTATGACAGTCAACTTTGATGACGGGAGCAACCGAACCTGGAACGTTGCCAGGCGTTGTGTGTACAACGGCACATTCAATATTAATACCGGAACCTTCGATCAGCTGACAATTGGTGTGGCTGGATTCGGTCAGGTTGGAGCTTATACTGACCTGGTGACCTGGGGAGTGGCCCGCAACGGGGATCAGTTTTATATCAGCGTACCTGAACCCGTTCACTATGTTATGGCCTGCAACTTCAACCCGGTTAACGGAATCCAGACCATTGAAATTCCCAGTAAGAACAAAGGAGCTACGATTACTTACGGATTTGACAGCAACAACCAGCCTGTCGTTCCGCCTGCATGCCCAACGAAATACAAAGTTGATTGGTACCACAATCAGAACAGTGGGACGATCTACCTTTGGTTGTAATTGGCAGGGAATTCAGGTAGGGACAACCAGCCTCGTTGCCCCTGCTTCTGCCACATCCCTCTTGTGCAAAAGCACGAGAGGGATTTTTTACAACCATTTCTTCCTTTTGAAGTAAATGAGCATCCCAGCGCCCAGAGTTAACACAACACCCCACCAAGCGAAATATCCATATTTAATTGAAAGCTCAGGGATTACATGAAAGTTCATTCCATATACGCCGGCCAGGAAGGTTAGCGGGATGAAGATGGCAGCGAAGATGGTGAGCACTTTCATCACTTCGTTCATCTTGTTGCTGATGGTGGAAAGGTAAAGATCCTGCATCCCGGAAGCCATGTCCCTGAATGTCTCTACTGTTTCAATTACCTGAATGGTATGGTCGTAAGCATCCCGGAGGAAAAACCCAACCTGCTTGGTGATCAGTTTATGCTCGGCATGCTGCATAGAGCTGATCACCTCCCGCATCGGCCAGATCGATTTCCGCAGGAAAATCAGATCTTGCTTCAGGTGATAAATATCGTTGAGCATAGCCTGGTCGGCCTGTTTCAGCAATGTCTCTTCCAAATCTTCAATCCGGTCGCCAAGCTGTTCCAGAACAGTAAAATAGAAGTCTACGATCGAATCCAGGATGGCGTAGAGCAAATAGTCACTGCCCATCTTCCGGATACGCCCTTTACCGGTTCGGATCCGTTGCCGCAATCCATTGAGCACATCCTCCTCCTTTTCCTGGAATGAGAGGATGTAATTCTGTCCGATGATCAGACTTAGCTGTTCAATGATGATATTCCCGGATTTTGTATCAATATAGGTCATCTTCACCACTGCAAACAGGTACCCGTCATATTCCTCAAGCTTGGGCCTCTGGGTGGTATTGGCAATATCTTCCAGCACCAGGCTGTGTATCCCGTATGCATCTCCAATCGACTCAATCACAGAAGTATCGTGGACGCCGGTGACATTGACCCAGGTTACCATCGGACTGTTTTTTAGCGGGAGAATCTCTCCTATCGCTTTGATCTCCTTCTCTTGAAAGTGATCCTCGTGGTATTCCATGACCTGGATCCTGACCGGGGCTTCACGTTTTCTTCCAACATAGTTGACTGTCCCGGGAGAAGCTGCATGTGTAGCTATTCGGGGCATAAGCTTCGATATGCGAAACCTTTTAAGCAATGATTCTGTTGTCATAAAACACCTGTTTATTCTGTTGGCATTACACCAACTAAGATACACAAAATGGGATTCAGATCATTTTTTTTACCAATCATCCGATAATCATGCCTGTACCAGGGCGACAGCAGGCAAAGCCAGTTATCTAATAAGCTTGTGGCCTGTGATAGAATTTCAGGAGTACCTGATCGGAGAAGAAGGTAAACAGGATGAGGAATCCGACGCCTGTGACGAGTTTCCAGTTATCGACCACCATCAGGAGGAAAGGGTTGGTTGATTCCCGCATCGGAAAGTAGAGACACAGTGCCAGGATGATCAACGCTCCAACAACGATTCCGGTCTTCACAGCAAATTCACGGATCAGTTCTCTCCAGGTAAGCCGTTTTTCAACCCGCCTCAACAGCGTATCCGTAAAGGTAAGGGAAAGTTCCCGTTCGGGTTTCTCCTTCAGGGCTTCCGTGATGAGGGCTTCCAGTTCGGCGAATCGTTCGTTCTCGGCGTTCATGATGGCAAAATTAGTTTTTTTATTTTGTTGCAGATCATTCGGGACGCATATCAGGAACCATCTGAAGAATCCCTTCACGGATCGCTTGCCGGCCACGGTTCAGATAGCTTTTAATCGTTCCATCGGGCATCCCCGTTATCTCTTCAATTTCTTTGTATGAAAGTTCCTCCAGGTAGAAGAGTGTAATCACCGTACGGTACTGGACAGGCAATGAGTCAATTACACGGTGAATAATCTTTTTCATACTGCTCTTGTCAAGGGCCTCATCTGCTGTTTCATCCGATAACTTCCCGGAAGTCACCGGAAGGTAATCGTCGACAGGGACCATGATATTCTTTCCTTTTTTTCTCAAATAAGTAACGCTCATGTTATAGGCGATCGCTCCGATCCAGGTCGACAATTTTGCCTCTCCCCTGAACTTTCCAATATCCCGGAATACCCGGAGAAAAATCTCCTGGCACAGGTCTTCGGCATCTTCCGTTTGATCTACCATTCGCAACACCAGGTGCCACACCAGGTTTTTGTATTTTTCAATCAGAAACCTGTTTGCGTGCTCGTTCCCAGCCTGGACCTGCGCGATCAGCGTTGCATCATCCATTTTGCTATTGGTCGGTAATCTGGTAAAAAGGTTGCAGTAAAAATCGAAATTAGGAAATTAGGAAATTATTACAACAAATAGCGAGAAGCGAAAAGCGAAACATGTCATTGCGAGGAACGGAGTGACGCGGCAAAGCGAAAAGCAAAAAAAATGAATTTCTTGCAACCTTTAAGTATGAACTGCGACATATTGTCCAAATGTTAATCACTAAAATTACGAAAAAATGGAAACCCTTGGAACCATCATCATTGTCGGCACTGTTTTTTATGGTGTTTATGCCCTGATCAAAGTATATACCGACTATCTCTTAAAACGCAAGATCGTAAAATCGGGACACCTGGAAAAGGCTGGAATCCTTGATCCGCCGGTTCAGCCATCCGGTGAGGCAACACGCTACCCAAACCTGAAATGGGGCCTGATCGCCCTGATGGCAGGATTGGGATTGATCCTGATCGAGATCTTCAACCGCACCGGCACGATCACCTGGCAGGATGGCCGCGACGGATTCCTTCCAATAGGAATTGAACTGGTTGCCATCGCGATCGGGTTCCTGGTCTATTTCTTTATCGTGAACGCGAAAGGGATGAAGAACCGGTAGAACGAAATACGAAATACGAAAAACGAAATATGGTTTGTTATTGTAAGGTCGATCTGTAAGGTCGGCCCTACATATTTAAGGGAGTCCCAAAGATTATTGTCGGGAAGTTAACGCAGTGTGAATTTAATTGGGAGATTATAGGATATCCTCACAGGCGTTCCATTTTGATATCCTGGTTTCCATTTTCCGTCAGACATTCGTACTACCCTCAATGCTTCTTCATTGAGAGATTCAAACTCCCCGTACATTAGCCGGATCCGTTTTAAAGAACCATCCTCCATGATGATGAAGTTGACAAACACTCTTCCCTGGTATCCATTTTCCGCTGCCTCTTTGGGATAGCGGATCTCATTGCCAAGAAACCGGTACAGGCCCGCGTCGCCACCCTCAAATTCTGGACTGACATCCGCCAATGTGTATACATCAGTGATAAAGGTATCAGTCTCCTCATCCCAGTAACGGACCTCAGTAAGTTGGTTGTTATCGTAGGTTTCGTCGCGGTCAAGTCCGGCGGTTTCTGGCATGTAGTAAATCCAGAGGCCCTCTTTGACAAGCGGGGCAACCAGGTGACTGAACCCTCTTGAACGGAGAATCCCTTCCCGGAACTCAAAGATCATGAAACCGGTGTCGACAGCATGCACCTGCCAGAAACAGGTGTCTCTTCTGCCCCGGGACGTGGTTTCATCTACCATGAAAGTTGAGTCATTCACCGGAAAGATCTCCGATTTTCCGGTTTCCACCCACTTCTTATCCCTCAAATAGTAAGATGTCAATGTAAGGACGGAGTCTGTGGACAAGGCAAGAACCTGGTAGTGTTCCGCTTCCTTTTTTGATGGTACCGGGACTCCCGTCTTGGAGAAAAAGAGGATGGTATCGCGTGGTATGATTTCTTGAGTGAACGCAACGATTGGCAGCAGTGCCAGGATCAGGATGAATTGCTTCATGACAAAAAGAATTAGATTGCAGGTGTAAAGTTCTGCGAAAATTCGTTAAAAAAGGCGTTTCGGGGATATAATTAGAAAAAATTCATAGCTTTATGCTCCTTTTACCAAGAAACCAATCCAGTATATCCATTAACTAAACTATCATGATGAAGAGAAACCTGATCCTTTTCCTTGCAATTGGACTGATTACATTGCTCGGATGCAAATCGCAAAAAGACGATCTGAACATCGTCTATGAAAAGTACACACTGCCCAACGGACTCGATGTGATCCTTCACGTCGACCGTTCCGACCCCATCGTTGCCCTGGCCATCCAGTTTCACGTTGGATCCAACCGTGAAGTAGAAGGACGGACCGGCTTTGCCCATCTGTTTGAGCATATGATGTTCCAGAAATCTGAAAACGTTGGTGAAGACCAGTTCTTCAAAATCATCCAGGATGCCGGTGGTACACTGAACGGCGGAACCGGTAACGATGCTACAACCTACTATGAAGTGGTTCCGAAAAATGCACTTGAGAAAATCCTCTGGCTGGAGTCAGACAGGATGGGATACATGATCAACACCGTCACGCAAAATGCCTTCAGCATCCAGCAAAATGTGGTGCAGAATGAGAAGAGGCAGGGTGTCGACAACCAACCTTACGGATTCACATCCTGGGTCATCGCGACGAATCTTTATCCCAAAGGGCATCCATACAGCTGGACAGTCATTGGTGAAATGGAAGACCTGAAAAACGCTTCTGTGGAAGATGTGAAAGCGTTTCACCACCAGTGGTATGTACCAAACAATGCGACCCTTGTGCTGGCCGGAGATTTTGATGTGGATGAGGCCAAAAAGCTGATCGAGAAGTATTTCGGTGAGATCCCCAGAGGAGGTGAGATCACCGATCCCGAACCGATGCCGGTAACTCTGGATAAAACCATCAAGGTTTATCATGAAGATAATTTTGCCAAAGCTCCGCAGTTCCGGATGATCTGGCCGACCGTTGAAGATTACAATGCAGACGCCTATGCCCTGAGCTACCTTGGGGAACTGCTCTCTCAGGGGAAAAAAGCACCCCTGTATAAAGTATTGGAGAAAGAGAAAATGCTCTCTTCAAGTCAGTATGCATACAATAGTGCCCAGGAGATTGCCGGATCCTTCAATATTGTGGTTACTGCCAACGACGGCGTGAGCCTGAAAGAGGTTGAACAGGGAGTATGGGATGCCTTTGCCATGTTTGAAGAAGAGGGATTTACCGAAGCCGATGTTGAGCGAATCAAAGCCGGCCTGGAAACAGGTTTTTACAACGGGATCAGCAGTATCCTGGGAAAATCTTTCCAGCTTGCTTACTACAATGAACAGAAGAATGATCCCTCATACTACAAAGTGGATTTGGAACGTACCAAGGCTGTCACCAAAGATGATATCCTCAGGGTGTACAACAAATACATCAAAGACAAACCTTTCCTGGCAACCAGCTTTGTCCCAAAAGGCCAGCTTGAACTTGTAGCTGAGGAGTCGGTGAAGTCAGGTGTGGTAGAAGAGAGCATTGCCGAAGCTACCCAGGTTGAGATTGCCAATACGGAAGAAGAGGAGGTTGTGAAAACAACTACCATTCTGGATCGTTCGGTGATGCCTGCCGATGGACCGGATCCGCTGCTCAACCTGCCTGCAGTTTGGAATGGCTCTCTGGCAAATGAGATCAAGGTTTATGGTATCGAACAGCATGAGCTTCCTTTGATACAATTCAGCGTTACGTTAAAAGGGGGCCATTACCTTGACCAGCTCGACAAAGCCGGAGTAGCTTATCTGGTTTCAGAGCTGATGATGGAAGGGACGAAAAACAAAACACCGCAGGAACTGGAAGAGGCGATTGAAATGCTCGGAGCGAACATTTCTATGAGGACTTCAAATAATTCAATTTCAATCAGTGCCAATGCACTTGTGCGGAATTACGACTCGGTGTTGGCTCTGGTTCAGGAGATCCTGCTGGAACCCCGTTGGGATGAGGAGGAGTTTGCCATGGCAAAGACCAGGCTGTTGAACTCCCTGAAACGCCAGAAAGCCAGTCCGAATGCGCTGGTCAGCGAAGGTTTTAATAAACTTATTTACGGGAAAGATCATATTTTTTCTGTTAGCAGCCAGGGAACGCTGGAAACCATCGAAACAATCACGATCGACGATCTGAAAGCGTATTATGATGCAAACTTCTCTCCGTCTGTAACTTCCTTCCTGATTGCCGGCGACATTGCAAAGGAGAGGGTGATGAAATCTCTTGAGGATCTTTCTGCACAGTGGCTGACAAAAGAGGTCTCGTTTCCAACTTATACGTTACCTGAGGAGCTACCTGCATCGAAGATCTATTTTGTAGATGTTCCGGGAGCGAAACAATCGGTGATTAACATTGGTTACCTGGCAATGGCACGCACGAACCCCGATTTCTATCCTGCAACGGTCATGAACTACAAATTGGGAGGATCTTTTGCCGGAAATGTCAACATGGTGTTGAGGGAGGAGAAGGGGTATACCTATGGTGCCCGTACCGGCTTCCGTGGCGATGAGATTCCTGGTCCGTTTTCAGCATCTGCCAGTGTAAGGTCATCGGCTACTGAAGAGTCGGTCAAGATTTTCAAAGAATTGATGGAGCAATACCGAAACGGCATCACCGAGGAGGAGTTGTTGTTTACGAAGAATGCACTGATCAAGAGCAATGCAAGGGAGTTTGAGACCCTGCGCGCCCTGATCAGCATGCTCAGCAACATTGCCGAATACAATCTTCCATTCGATTACGTGAAGAACGAAGAGGCTACTGTAAAAGGGATGACCCTCGAGCAGCACAAAGCGCTAGCCGATAAATACATTGTTCCCGGAAGGATGTACTACGTTATTGGAGGCGATGCCAAAACACAACTGAAACCACTGGAGAAGATTGGGTTTGGGAAGGTAGAGCTGGTGAAGTAGTGGAGAGGATGGTTCGACCCGTGATTGGGGTCGAACCATCCTGTTATTTGTTATCTGCTTATTACAATTTTTCTCTGATATACCGCTCCATTTGTTGTTACTTTGAGCATGTAGATACCTTGCTTCAGGGAAGATAAATCCAAACTTAAAGTGGAGGCAGATAGATTATCCTCAGTGAGACATCTGTCACCCAACAGTGAATAGAGTTCTATTCGGGTGATCGGATTAGCCGACTCTAAGTATAACCGATTCCCGGCCGGATTCGGATAGACCACCAGCTTGCCGGCATCAGGGTACTGATAACCAACCACCAGGGCCGTGACTGTATCCGTTCCCACCGATTCACACAGGGAGTCACCCGTTTGTGCGTTGATGAATTTTGCGGTCACGAAGTAACGGAATGTCCCTGGCAGGCCCGGATCATCCGAATAGTTGGTTCCGGTAATTGGAGTAGAAGTGACTGGCACATAGGGTGCGGCGCCGGAAGAGTCGCTCCTGTAAAGCATGTAACCGGCCAAACCACTCAGGTCGTTGCAGGGAGGTGCATCCCAGAAGAGATCAACAAACTGTCCGTTTACCATCAGATCGAGGTTCAGTGGTGCGATACACTCACCATACATGGAGATATTGTCGATCAGCCAGTGCAGGATGTTCGAGGAGTTCTCCCCTTCAGCTACAAAACGAATCATGAATCCCTTCCCTGAAACCTGTCCGATATTCAAATGCAGCGTAGTCCAGTCGAAGGAACCAGTGTTGCTCAGGGTGTAGAGGGTCGTCCAGTAGTTGTCGCAATACAGATCTATCCTAAGATGCTCAGTTCCCGTGGCAAACCGGTCAACCAGTTTTACCTCCACATCCAGCCATATATCCGCGCAATCCCATGGGGTGGCATCAATCGCCCGACTGATCAGTTCGAAGTGATAATTGGTCTGAATGGGCTCCCATGAGAAATCGGCATAGGGAGCTGTTCCTTCGTCCGACATGCTGATGTTCCAGTTCCCTTGGTCGGGTTCGAAGCTCCATTCGTTATACGTAAATGTTCCGCTATTCCATCCCTCTCCAAAAGGAAGAATTGGGCCACAAGCCACTTGAATGACGGGTGCACGCTCCAACAGGGATTCATCCTGCTGCCCAGGAAAACCATAGTAGGTTATATCGAAAATTGCAGTCACATCATAATTATACAATCCCGGATTTAGGTTGGTGTCCAGAAATGTGGTGGAATCCGGGTCCTGGATATAATGGTGAAAATTGTGCCACCGATAGATCTTGTACCCGATCAACCCAATGGGTGTCACCCCTGTTCCAATATCCAGCGGTTTGTCCCATGAGACATCGGCTGCACACTCAAGAGGGGTCGCAGTAACGTTTCGGACAGGGTAAAGGAAGTGGCTCGTAAAAGTATAACAAACCTGGTTGGAATAACCTGATGTATATACCGAGTTTACGCAAAAGTCATAGGTTTGCCCGTATTGTACTAAGTTCGGAGGGATAAGATAACTGGTATCGGTTGTAAATGCAATCAGAACGTTATTCAGTTCGATATTATATCCTAAGAAGCACTGTGGGGGCGATAAACTAGTGCCACCAGCAATAACCTGGATGTTGTCAATATTCCAGTTGTTGATATTGTAACTGTCGGCCCCCCAGGCTTTGAATCGTATCTGGATGTCGTCATCAGTATATTGGGAGATGTCGAGTTGATCGCAAGTCCAGGAGATAGACCCCCACTGGTTGTTCCAGTTCTTCACCTGTGTCCAGGCTGAGCCATCCCATATTTCGATAGCCATGTTTTCGGTGGTGGTGGTGCCGAAATTACTTAGATAGATGTCGTATTTGAGTATCAGGAAGGGAGAGTTTAGTCCGTGAATTATCTGGTTGCTGGCAAGATACTGCTCATAGTTTGTGAGAGTTGGTGTGGAAGTGAATGTTGCTGATGGGGAAGGGTTTCCAAATGTTGTGTTGATCTGCCAGTTGGAGTTTGCTGGTGTCTCTATCCATTGGTTTGGCCCATACCCGTTACTCCAGTCTTCGTTAAAAAGATTCTGAAGATCCAAGGGATAATACCATTGTCCTTCAAGACTTTTGTCATCTACGAAAACAAATCCGGGAGGGTTTGGAACAGGACCAGTGGGGATGACCTGAATGGAATCGTCTCCGGTAATATCGAGCAAGAGAGTGTATGGATTGCAGTTGAAGGTGTAGCACTCCAGCATATAAGATCCAAACCATACATTGGGGATAAAGGCATAACCTGATGAATCGGGTTGAATTAAATAGATTGTATCAGGGTAACTAACATTTGTTAACATGGCTGGAGGATGGGGGTTGATGGTATCCTCCTCACAGCAATTTGCTGTATACACCGTAATGCCAGCTGTCCAGCACTTCCCGATAACATTTGTAAATGTGGAGGTGGATAATTGCCCCATGTAATCCACTTTGCAGGCCCATAGGTAAGGACTGCAGGGGAGTGACGACCAGGTATTGTCGGTGAACGTGGGAGAGGAAGAGGTTCCGATAGAAGTCCACACAGCCGGGTTGCTCTCTTCGCCCTGTTTGAGTCTCCAGAAGTGGTATCCAGTGATAGTTTCGGGGTCATTTCCCGTCCCTGTTGAAGTTGTTTCAGGAGGCATTCCGTCGAGGGGTGGGAGTGGTCCTCCCTCTCCTTCCACGAAGGCCCGCACCATGAAGTTTCCGTTGGCAGGCACCCAGGGACCTCCGGTTGTAGCCGACCAGTTGTAGCTTCGCAGTTGAGGGGTGGTCTCGTCCACTGCGATGCCGGAAGCGTTTGGCGCATTGCCTCCCTGAATCCTGACAAGGTAGAAATTTCCGCTTGTTATGACGGTCGGAGGAAATACAAAATCAACCCATCCGTAATTTGACGGGGTTACATCGATTAATTCTCCAACTTGATTGCCAGGCAGTCCTCCCGGACCTGAGGCATCATAAACGGCCATCTGGAACGGAACCAGACCAGGGGCTCCTGGTGTGTAATCGTCCGCTGTTCCGATATGGACTTTCCCACCAAAGATGGTACATGGATAACCAACCGGGGAAAACTTCACGGCATTCTTGCTGCCGGCCTGTGCCCATACGGTAAAATTATCCTGGATCCCATCGTCGTATAGAATTTCATATGAACCTGACGGGAACTGCCAGGAGAGGTCGACAGCTGTCTGGGTCCCGTTCAGGATGGCTGTGCCGGGTCCGGGTGGGTAATTCGAAGGTGGCATTGCAATGTTTAGGGATTCGGTCACTCCAATCTGAAAGATGAATGGTCCTGCAGCGTAACTATCAAAACCGAGCTTATTTGCAGTTACGGAGAATGCTCCTGGCGGATAGATATTTAAGGTATATTGTCCGCCTCCGGTGGAATAGGTGACAGCATTCCCCACCTGGATCCTGGCTCCCACAATCGGATTCCCGCTGTGGGCGTTGGTCACAATGCCACTGAGGTAGGCAGGTGTTGGGTCCATGCAAAAATTCTGCGTGGTGGTTTGCTGGTTCACTACATTCACTGTTTTCTGTTGCGTCAGGAATGAGGGGGCCGAACAGGAGACCTGTTGGGATCCGATAGGAACATTCAGCAGGGTATAATATCCTGTGGGGTTTGAAGTGGTGGTTAATGCTCCGCAAGTAACGGTGGCGCCTGACAGAGGTTGATTGTTGAAACAGTTTTTCACCTGTCCGGTCAGGATCCCGGTATTTGGCAAGAGCATTACACCATTGATGTGCACCAAATCCAGATGACAATTGTTTCCATAATCGGACATGAATACAAAAGCCACGTAGAGAGCAGGTTGTCCTGCAGTCAATGAAGGGAGCGGGATAGATTTTATCTTCCATCCGGATACGGTATTGTACCGTCCAACCATTCCAGCCATTTCCCAAGTGGTTCCGTTCGTGGACCACTCTACGATCAAACTGTCATAGTTGGAGGGGTAGGCATTATCTTCTAGCCAGGCAAAATCGACTGAAATTGCCAGATAGCCGACAGTAGATAACGAAATTGTCCGCTTCAACCGGGTAAAATTACCGGAAGGTGCGGTCCAGGAATTAAACTCAACCAGGCGACTACCATCGAAAGGAGTGACCGTTGGGTGAGTTCCTGTTGGGAGAAAACTGACCTGCCCGGCTGTTCCCGAAACCTGTTCGGTTGTCCAGCCCGGGGGAGGCGTGGTGCCGGAACCTCCTTCGAATGATTCGGTAAGGAGGACCGTTTGCGCTGTTGCTGTGAGGTGTGGCAATAACAAACAAAAAATCAGCAAGAGCCACCTGCATGAGGGGGATATATGTAATTTCATAAAACATAGAATGTATGTTAGTGTCAAATATACAAAATAATTAGGGAAAAATTATAAATTGTTGAAAAAATTACTGGAGCCTCCCCCGCATCTGATCCAACGCCGATTGGGTTCCCAGGGCAATCACCGTATCACCGAGGCGAAGCTGGGTGTCTCCGTGAGGGACGTAGATGTTGTTTTTGCGCTTTACGAGCATCAGGGAGCCGTCGTGGTGAAAAGGGATCTCCTTTACCTGCAGGCCATCACAGGCCCTGCTTGTGATCTCAATCTCCTCCACACTGAAACTTTCAAAGGTCTCCACCAGGGTATGGTAGGTAGTGGGACGAAGGATCAGGTTTTCAATGGTTGTCACCACTGTCCGGAGAAGATCTATCGTCTCCACTCCCATTCGGTTATACATTTGCTCGACCGATCGTGAGGGTGCCACGGCAATGATGCGGTTGTGGGCAAAGTGATTTCGCAGCAACTCACAGATGCTGATATTTTCCTCCTCCGATTCGGTGAGTACGATCACATAATTTGCCGGAATGAGTTTAAGTTTTACGTAAACTTCCGGATCCTTGCCATCGCCATGAAATGCATGAAGCCCTTTCTCTTCAATATCACGGAACCTTTTCTGGTCTAGCTCAATGATGACTGTTTCGCGGCTATGCATTTTAAATCTCCTGGCCAACAACACCGCTGAACTGCTGCCACCGACGATAATCAGCTTGTCGGCCGGCATCAGGGCTTTCGGACTTATTAAATTATACAGGATAGGCGAAACGATACAGGTGATGATAGCCATCAGAATCACGGCGGCATTAATTTCGGGAGAGATCAACTCCATCTGTAAGCCAATGGCTGAAGCAGCAATGATCAGGCTGAGCCTGGATGAGATCAGAAACCCGCCGGCCAACGCTTTTCGAACTCCAAAGAGACGAGTCCAGATCAGGGATGGGATCACCTTCACAGCATAGAGGGTGATCAGAAAAAGAGCCAGAAACAGGAACAACGAACTCTCCAGACCTGCCAGTAAGGAGGGATCAAACCGGATGCCGACCATGACAAAAAACACCGGGATGAAAAATCCATACCCCATTCCATCCAGTTTCAACAGCAGCAACGACCGGGCTTTGTGGGTATAAACAGAGAGCAATAACCCACCGAGAAATGCTCCGAGCAACATCACCTCTCTGCCGATAAACTGCGCCAGCACGATAAATATCAGAAGCATCAGCATCGTTCCGCGCACAGTGATCTGGGAGGCGGCTTCCGAAAGTTGGAAGATCAGCTTTTTTATCAGTGGGATCCTCTTCAGCAGGATGCCGGTGGAGTAGAAGACAAAGAACAGGAGGATAATGCCCAGGATCAGCAGGATCTCGGGCTGGAATCCGTTTTTGAGGATAAACGCTGTGAACGAGAAAAGGATGATGCTGAGGATGTCGGCAATGACGGCGGCCAGCACGATCATCTGTCCGAAACGGCTGCTGATCTCTCCACGCTCTTTTAAAACCGGGATGATGATACCTACGGATGTCGTTATCATGATCAAAGCAAAATAGAAGGTATTTTGCATGGGGATGTATTGACGCATGACAATAGCGCCTCCGTAGGAGAGCGTAACCGTAAGAATGAATATGCTGAAGCCTACCAGAAATGGGTTGCTCAGAAACCTGGCCATGGTCAGCCGTCGGCGTGGGAGTGAGGCTACGATCTGGTCCATGTCAATCTCCAGTCCGCTCAGAAACATCAGGAACATGAACCCTGTGAATGCCAGGAAATCAAGAATATCTGTACTCTCGGGGGTGAAGTAGCTGAACAGGAATTTTCCGATCACAAATCCGATCACGATCTCCATGATCACCGTTGGGATCCTTCGTAACCGCAACACAGTCATCAGCAACGGCGTCAGCCACGCTACCGCCGCCACCACCAGAAGTGGCAGGTAGTCGAAGTGGCTGAAGATTGCGAGAATGTTCATTGGTCATTAATGTTTATTTACCCCAAACTCACCCCCAAACCCCCTGAAGGGGGCTTACTCTGCTTCGCAGTTTTACCCTCCCGGAGGGAGGAGTAAGTCCCCTTCAGGGGATTTAGGGGTATATCTCCACCACCGCTCCTTCTTTCGCTTTCGCATACCCCCGAAACATTGCATTGGTGTTGAAGGGCATCGCGATATTTCCATCTTTGTCAACAGCGATCAGGCCGCCACCGCCTCCCTGCGATTTCAGTTTATCCCGGATGAGGTAGTTTGTCGCCTCTTCCAGAGACCAATCCCGGTACTCCATCAGTGCGGAGACATCATAGGCGATCACATTCCGCATGAAATATTCGCCTGTACCGGTGCAGGAAACCGCACAGGTAGCATTATTTGCGTAGGTTCCTGCCCCAATGATCGGGGTGTCGCCAATCCTCCCTTTCATTTTCATCATCAGTCCCCCGGTAGAGGTTGCCGCTGCCAGGTTGCCCATGTTATCCAGGGCAACAGCACCCACAGTCCCTTTGGTGTTGTCATCCTTCATGCTCACGGTATCGGGCCGAGAATCCTTTTTCTCTTTGATTGTATCTGATTTGCTTCGCTGCTGCTCTTTCATCCGCTCGTATTGTTTCGTTCTGGCCGGGGTCTGAAAATAGGAACGGTCAACCATTTCGAGTCCCTGTGCCTGTGCGAAAAGATCGGCTCCTTCGCACATCAGAAGAACATGCCGTGTTTCAGTCATCACCAGCCGGGCGGCCGACACCGGATGCCGTATGGTGGTTACACCAGTTACCGCACCAGCCATCAAGGTACTCCCATCCATGATGGAGGCATCCATTTCGGCATATCCTTCATCGTTGTACACAGCGCCTTTCCCGGCATTGAAGAGGGGGCAGTCCTCCATAAACATCACCACGGCTTCCACGGCTTCCATACTGCTTCCTCCCTTTTCCAGGATGCCTGTTCCCACCGCAAGGGCTTCATTGAGTTTATCTTTGTATGCCTGTTCTTGCTCCTCCGACATCGATCCCTGGGGAGGTCCGCCGGCCCCCCCGTGGATGACCAGAACCCAGTTGCCCGGATGAAAGCCTGGTTGTCCGGTCCCGGATGCCTGATCCCGGATGCCGGATGCCGGATCGGGGAGAGGTGTAATGGAAACATCCTGGCTGAAACCTGTTGAGCTGAAAAGTAACGGAATTAATAGCATCAGAAAGCCGCCAAATCCTGGTATTTTACATGTCTTTTTCATTTCCTAATTTTCAAATTTCATATTTCATATTTCGTCCTTCGTCCTTCTTCCTTCTTCCTTCTTCCTTCTTCCTTCGTCCCTCGTCCTTACCCGATCAAAGCCCTGAACAGCTCCTTAAAATCCACCATCCCTGTCACCTTCAACGCTGCCAGGATCACGGAAGCCACGATGACCCACCGGATAAATTTACCACCTTTTTTAATAGCCATCACGCTGGCGATGTAGGCTCCGGCAATACTGCCGATTGACAGCAATATCCCGTACAGGTAATACACCTGATCGCTGAGGATAAAGATCACCAGCGAAACGGCTGCCGAGAAGAGGATCACCAGGTTTTTGACGGCATTCGCCTTTACCAGTTCGAAGCCAACACCCAGCACCAATGCCATCAGCAGGAAATAGCCCACGCCCACCTGCAGGAAGCCGGCGTAAGCTCCCACTCCGAAGAAGAGAAGTACCTGCCACCATTGAATCTTCTTCTCCAGGAAGGCCGTGTTCTCCTTCATCCATCGTTCAGGCTTTGCAAAGATGAAGACCAGCATAAAAGCCATCACGATTACCATCGCAATCTCCAGGGCTTCCGGTTTGATCCCGGTAGCGAGCCATGCTCCGGCAAGCGACCCTACGGTAGCCGGTCCGACAAGCCACCAGATCTTGCGGGTGGTGAACATCTTGTTGCGCCAGAATGTGGTCACCGACGTGCTTGTCTGGAAAAAAACACTCACCCGGTTGGTCCCGTTGGCAATGGTGGCCGGAAGCCCAAGGATCAGCAAAAGTGATAAAGAAATCACGGATCCTCCCCCGGCGAGGGTGTTGATGAAGCCAACCAGTACGCCGGCTAAAATGATGATCAGGTACTCAACAATCATAACGCTCTTAGATGATGATTTGCAGTGCAAACAGAATAGGAAGTCAAAAATAAGAAATCAAATCTGATAACACGACGATTATTGGTTTTTGTACCTATATACAAATAAGTAATATTTAATTAGAATAAATAAGAATAAATAGCGTACCTTTGCCAGAGTATGATTTTATCCAAACGATTTTTTATTCACCTAATATCTTTCTCATGAAAATATTTACACGTTTTCTTGTGATCACAATCCTAATCGCAGGTTTCTTGCCAGCAACATACTCCCAGAGCTGGTCATACGGGGCACCTCTGGATACGGTTGCACCAGCATCTATTTTTACCAGGGCAGAGTGCAGCGTCCCAAGGTCTTATCTGTTGGATTCATTGCAAAGTCCATATCCGACAACATCGTGGTTCAAATGTTTGTTCCTTTCACGGTATGAGGAGGCTACGCAGAATTACCCCGACAGCATGGCCGGCTGGTCGCCCATATTTACTTATCCATATGCAGTCGGCCTTGGTACGATGCCGGTTCCGGGGTATGTCAATTATAAGGATGCCCATAACCGGTTTGCGGCCGGATACCGGCCCTGGGCGACCACAGTTTCAACAGGCGGATTTCCCGGCGCGAACTCGGTCACTTACTCAGCTGGTTTTGACTGGTATTTTGGGGTGGCAGACCCATCCGGGACGCCCGACAACATGGATCTGAAACCTTTCATCAAATCATACGACGATCTGTCGGTCACACTTAGGTACAGACCAGCAACCGGTGGAACCGGGTATATGGAAGCTCCGCTTGTTAAAGGGATGCCTTATGTAACAGTGAAATATTCAGGGATGATCCCCTTCTTTGCTTCCCAGGCACGCACCCTCGCTGCTTATTCCACCGACGGTACGAACTTTATCACTTTACCCAATCCGAATCCTGTTACTGTGACAAGTAACCGACTGGTCTTAAAATTGAACGGAGACGGTGGGGCAGGGAAATACATTTACTGGGTGTTGTACCTCTCAGATCCTGTTGAGGTAAAGATCTATTTTGATTATGGGAACTCTCATACCGGTTCACCCTACCAGGCAGCCATCTTCTTTTCGGCTCCGTACAATGGTTACCTCAGGACAGCTTATCTCGCTGCTGTAAATGGCACCAACCCGGTATATGATGATACCCAGAATATGGTAGCGAAACTGAATGTTCTCAACCAGTATGCAAAATGTTACCCGATGGGCGGAACCTTTGCGGCAACCATAGATAACAACAGTGACATTGCTCAGGTAAAGTTCAACTGGGCAACCAATATTCCCTCCAGTGATTCACTGCTCATGTTCGCCTTGCCGCACCATCTTGATATCCTGGCTCCGGGCACCAAAAAAGATACTGAGCTGACTCAGTACCAGGTGATCAAAGGCAAGCTGACTGGGATTATCGGGAAAACCTGGAATATGAATGAACCACTGGTAAAGACCGGGTGGCAATCCCCAACCCATAACCTGGCCGGCAATACGTTGAAGAAATACCGCGATATTTTATACAAGACACTGGTTGGTGACAAAGATACCATCGCGGGGGCGACTGCCCGTCCTGCAGGATATTTGAACCAGACAGCTACTTCCACCTACTTTGGCGGAAAACAGCTGGCAAAAAAAGGACGGCTGGCTGTGATTGCAGATGAGATGCAGCAATGGTACCCTGCGGGTCCGGTAGCAAAAAGCATCCGCGACTCCCTGAAGACTGAAATGAACCGATGGATGGATGCGCAGGACCAGCTCCTCTGCCCGGGTTGGCAACCTAACTTTTTCAGGTATGACACCGTGTACGGAGGAATGATCAATTCTTTGGACCTTGGTCATGTAGGGGCCGATTTTGGCAACTCCGTTTATACTGACCACCATTTTCATTATGGATACTTCCTTTATGCCGCTGCCGCATTGGCCAAAGGAGATCCTGCATGGGGAACTGCCTACCGCAGTAAAATACTGCTTCTGGCAAGGGATATTGCCAATCCCTCCTCGCAAGACAAATATTTTGTCAGGCAACGGAACAAAGACTGGTACGACGGCCATTGCTGGGCACAGGGACTGGCTGATGCAGCTGGGGTAGGGAACAACCAGGAGAGCACCAGTGAGTCGGTGAACGCCTGGTACGGGATGTACCTTCTCGGAATCGCACTGGGGGATAAAAACCTTGAAAACACCGGGCTTCTCTACCTTTCCACTGAGATACAATCAGCACAGAAATACTGGCAGATTGGGCCCGTTTCTGAGTACCCTCACCAGTATACCGACCTGTATAAAGTTGTGGGCAATATGTATGAGACAAGCATCAATTCACTGGTTGCTTTTGGTGGAGTTGGAGATCCAAGGATGGTTTACGGTGTACAGCAGATCCCGACAACCCCTGTAAATAATGACTTTTTATATGAACCCTGGAGCGATACGCTGTTTAATTTTTATTACAAAGGGTCGAAGATGTATAATGATCCATCAGTGAGTGTCGACAGCGCCGACCTGCCATGGGCTTCGGTCAACCTGGCTTCCATTGGGATATCCAAGCCGGGGCATGCGTATGCCTATTACACAAAGTACATGCGCAATTATACCTACTATGGAGCCCCCGATGATCCCCGGACCCTTGCAATTAAAAATTTTGATGATGGAGAGAGCAAGACCAATGTGCTGTACAACGCGCTTGTCAATGCTCCGTCGACCGTTAATAGAAGTAAATTCATGCTGGATGTCAGCATCACAGTAATTGCCCAGGATACGTTGGGAAACTGCCAGGGAGAAGTGCTTGTTGACGTGCTGAACGGAGGCCAGGCCGACCCGCCATTCCACTACTTCTGGCTATTTGACGGCAACGAAGAGGAGGAGTACCATAACGAGGCACAGATCAACGGACTTTGTGCCGGCCGACATCTCCTGGAAGTCATTGACGGAGAGTTCAATATTGGGTATGCTGCAGTCACGGTCGAAAATCTTCTTTCGGTGAAAGAGAATGACAGGGAAGAAACCTTAAAGGTGTTTCCGAATCCTTCGAGCGAAGGAAAATTTACTGTAAGCTGGAATACTGCCGGGAACGGGGTCGAAGAGATGCAGGTTTATTCTGCTTCAGGAAGAAACATCTTTTCCGTGGTTCCTGTCAGCCAGGAAGCCGGGAAACAGGTGATCAACCTGGCCGGTAATCCTTCCGGGATCTATTACGTCACAGTAAAATTCGGGTCAGGAAAAGAAGGCCATGCCAAACTTGTTCTCCTGAACGATTGATGTTATAAATAAAAGTTATCTGAGTAGTCTGTTTCACATTGGACCATACTGCTATGTCCAGGCAGGAGCCTGAAAGCAGGGGGGATCCATCAGCTCCGGTCCTTAAACCGTGACTCTGTTTTTTACCGTGCAGGAAAAATAAGGGTCGGTATTTCCTGAGATGTACCTGTATCGGAAAGTGTGAACAGGAAAAGGATGGTTGTAAAAGTACGTTTGGACTTCCAGTCGTCGTTGGCAATCCAGAACCACTCTCCCTGGTACGGCACTGCTACAAATGCGTCGGCTGGACATGCGGATCCACTGTAAACGTGCATAAGGAGCGATTCAGGCGCGATTTCCACAGCCAGGGGTGGGGTAAGGTGTCGGTTAACGTGCGAGGGAGGCAGGTCTATCCCAATTCCTACGGCGGTCATGATTTGGATCAGAGAACGGGGATCAACGCTGAGTTCGCCGGTGTCCCCCTGCAATGGGGAAGAGACCAGAGTGAATGTTGACCGGGTTCCGATCAGGCCAAGCATTCCTCTCGTTTCCCCGATCTTTGCTTGTATTTCCGGCTTAACCATTTCACCAGAAAAGAAAAAACCGATGGTTGGAGTCCCCTCAATCGTACGGTTCACTTGTAATCCGATTGACCCGGCATCCTGGATCTCCCGCAGCAACGACAGAATCTTATAAAACGCCGGATCTGCAGTACGCTGCGACATATCGCGCGAGGATTGGTTATGAATGCCATTTAACGACTCCAGGCAGAGTTGGAGGATAAAGTCGACCGGATAACCTGCCTGTACCATGGCAAAGATCCTTGCCGGATCAATCGGATTCAAAAATGTTTTCAGAAATTTCTCTCCTGTCAGAGGGATAAAGGTAATGGTCGGGTTATCCGAATACATGATGGTGTTCCCTACTCCATAGGCGCTTACGCCAATATTCCCGGAGGTTTGGAACGAATAATTACTGACCATCTGTCCGACCGACAGAAAGGTGGGAGGCTCAAGATACCTTACCTTGATGATGTTCAGCAGCATCATCTTTTTCCAGGATTCTCCAAGGGCAGAGCTGTAATCGATCCGATTGGCGGTAAGTTCTTTCGGCCCGATCGACTTGCATCCCGTGAAAATCAACACACCCAGGAAAAATACTGATGCCACTTTCAACAACGAATCACCGAATTTGCGCCACATAGATAATCAGTTAAAAGCACGCATGTCAATGGCCTGATTGTCCGCTTGTCAGCAGGCAATAATAGGGGTAAATGGAATGGTTTTCCCACACGTTAAAGGGCTCGGGATTTACAGGGAATTTCGCGAAATAAGATGAATCCGGTATCAACGGAATGGTAATACCCATTCGCACAAAATCGTAGGATTTCATTGTTTCCGGCTCAACGAATTGCGGCAAAGCCTCGTGAATCTTTGGAGAAACGATCTCCCTTACGACATTGAGCAAGAATTCTACTGTTCCCGGAATCAGCTTGGAGTATTGTTCAAAACCAGCGTCGAACTTGGGGCCGGGAGGGTAATGACTCATGATGAAAAAAGCATGGATATCGGTGTATGGACTTAAAGGTGGTTCGTCGGTTGAGTTTTGTACAGTGGGCGGCACCGTGGGGACCCAGTCAACGACATTCTGGATGGAAAACGCCCTCCCTCCGCTGGTCAGGTTTTCGTAGTCATAGGCATACCAAAGGTTCCCCGATTTCATATTGGCAACGCAGTAGGTCTTGAATCGAATGTCTGAGGGTAGTTTTCCATCTTTCTGCAAGTAGAGCAGATAAGAGGTGGCGAGATTGGCAAGACCGCTTCCCTGGCTGTGCCCCAGGATGTAAAAATCACGGATCCCGTCCTGGTACAGAAGGTCGATCTGACTGAGGATGTCCGTTGCCATGCAGCCCAACCCGAGCAGCAGTCCGAGATGTACTCCGGCGCCTTGTATTTCTGCCAGTTTATATTCAAAGGTATTTGAATCTGAGATTTTCACCGTGCCGGACGCAGGAACCATGAGGGTATAAAACGCTGCGGCAAAACTCATTCCTGCAGGGTCAAGAATGGTCCCCCGGATGCTGATCAACCCCTTCCCGTCGTCGGATTGCCAGATATCAAAACGGTTCTTCAGAGGGCTTTCGGGCGACCGGTATTTCATGGTGTAATGAACCGGGGCCGGTGTTTTAAAATTGCCCAGATCGGTTGAATCATAGGTCCGTTCGATGACAGGCAGCAACGAGATCAGTTCTGTTTTATCATACCCGGGCACAAGGGAAACGCTCTTGGGCTGTTGACAGGAGTAGAGTATAAACAGGCTAAACAAAGCCTGAGAAAGAATGAGATACTTTTTCATAAAATCAGGGATTTAAGATCCAAAGATAATCGGATTATCCATCAATAATAACGGATGTGAAAAATAATTTCTGGGGTGCTTTTCCTTAAGGATTAGTCTGATTTACAAGTACATGAACTTTTAATGTACCGTTGTTCCGGTAGAACATTGGCCATATGAGGTCATCCCGGCTGAATAAAAAGCAATCCGATATAAACAGTCAATAACAGAATAAAGGATAACGCCAGGGGTTACTGCAGCCGTTTTGAACCATTGAACAGACCGACCAGTGAAAGAATGACGAATAGAACACGGATCCAGCCATATCTGTATCAGGCTTAACTTCAGGAAGCAGTAAATAGCTTGACATGGATGCCATAAGTAAAATACCCACCATTAAACTTTTTCTTAGTCTTTAGCCTTTCGCAGCTTACTATGCCTCACTCCAAAGGTAAAATAAATCGCCAGTCCAATCAACAGCCAGATGCCAAACCGAAACCAGTTGGTGGTGCCAAGTTGAGCCATCAGGTAAAGATTGGTCAGCAACCCAAGAACAGGGATCAGCGACCATTGTTTCCAGATGCCAAAGGCCGTGATGATGATGGCGATAACGATGAAAAGCAGGATAGGGATTTCGTGATAGGTCAGATCCCGGATCCCGGATCCCGGATCCCGGATCAGTGAAGGATCAACATAAAAAAGTAAGATCCCGATTCCCACCCAGATCACAGGAAGAAAATAGCGTGTATTCAGATAAGGGATGTGAAACTCTTTCTTGTCGGGAGGTGCAATGCGCCCTTTGCCTCGCTCGTCGAGAACCAGCACACCGCCCGAAACCAGGACAAAGGCGAAGAGGGTGCCGATGCTGCAGAGATCTGTCACCTCGGTGAGGTTCATGAAGAGGGCGGGGATCGCAACGAAGATACCTGCTATGACAGTTGCAAAAGCAGGTGTACGGAATCTCGGGTTGATTTTTCCGAAGCGTTTCGGCAACAGTCCGTCGCGACTCATGCTCATCCAGATACGGGGTTGGCCAACCTGGAAGACAAGCAGCACGCCTGCCATGGCAATCACAGCGCTGATGGCGATTATCCCCGACAGTTTGGTGAGGTGAAGCTGATTGAAAGCAAATGCCAGCGGGTCGCCAACAGCCAGTTCACTGTAGTTAACCATACCTGTCAGTACCAGGCTGATGGCCACATAGAGGATCGTGGTGACGATCAGCGCGGCGATGATCGCTCTCGGGAGATCCCTTCGCGGATTTTTGCACTCCTCGGCCGTTGTGGAAATGGCGTCGAAGCCAATGTAGGCAAAGAAAACGCCGCTTACTCCTTTCAATACTCCCGTGATGCCGTTTGGCGCAAACGGACTCCAGTTTTCTGTGTTCACATAAAAGGAACCCACGGAGATGATCATCAGCAGGATACCGATTTTCAATAAGACCATCGTGTTGCTGGCTACTTTTGTTTCATAGATGCCGATATAAACGAGGGTGCAGATGATCACAACAATGGAAAATGCCGGAATGTCTGCAATCAGGCGAACGCTGCCCATCATCGGAGCAGTTGTCCAGGCCATATAGGCTTCTTTCATCGAAAAACTGAGCTGGTCGAAGGAAATACCGCTGGCCAGCTCCGTCAGGACAACCTGGTACCCCCGTGCGGCACTCAGGTAATCAACAACCAGATAATCAGGCAGGTGTACCCCAATGCCACTCATCAGTCCGGTGAAATAATCTGACCAGGAGATCGCAACGGCGATGTTCCCAATGGCATACTCCATGATCAGGTCCCATCCGATGATCCAGGCAATCAGCTCCCCGAAGCTGGCGTAGGCATAAGTATAGGCGCTGCCGCTGATCGGGATCACCGAAGCAAACCGGGCGTAGCACATCGCTGAGAAGGCGCAGGCAATGGCCGTGAAGAGGAATAAGAGCGAAACAGCAGGACCTCCGTGTGCAGCAGCGGTTCCAATCGTACTGAAGATTCCGGCACCAACTACAGCGGCAATCCCCAGCGCTGTGAGGTCAACCATCCGCAGGTTCCGCTTCAGTGAACTTCCCGATGCCTCATGAACCTTGACATCTGTCAGGATCTGGTCAATGGATTTTTTACGGAAGAGATCTGAGAAGGACAAGAGAAAAATTTTTGATAAAAGTATGAAAAAATGCGGACAGGTTTGACAGGTTAGACAGGTTTGACAGGTTGTTGCAGAATTTGTACCTTCGCAAAAAAAATCACATATGAGGGTAGCAGTTTTCGGGGCCAGCGGAAGGACGGGAATTTTAACGGTGTATCAGGCTCTCGACAAAGGATATGAAGTGCATGCTTTCGCCAGGGAGGCTCAGAATGTAACGATCCGGCATCCGAAGATCCGTGTCATTCAGGGCGACATCTCTGATTACGGGAAGGTAAAGGAGGCTGTGGAAGGAGTCGACGGAGTGATCGTTACCCTGGGGCAAAAAGGCAACAAGCCACTGCAACTGTTATCCGGGGGAACCGCCAACATCATCAAGGCGATGAAAGAGACCGGGGTGAAGAGGCTGATCGTCATGTCGTCGGCCGGAATCCTGGGCAACGACAGCCATCCGGTGTTCGGGAAGGTCATCGTCCCGCTGCTGATGAACAATATTTTCAGGGACAAGAGACGGCAGATGGAGATCGTAAGTGAGAGCGGGCTGGAGTGGGTTATCATCCGGCCGCCGCGACTCACCGATTCGCCGAAAACCGGCAAATACCAGCTGACAGAGGGACGGCCGGGAACACGGTCCGTTCCTCGATCCGACGTAGCCGATTTCATGCTGAAGCTGCTCACCAACAAAAAGTATGACGGCACGATGCCGGCAATCGCATCTTATTAATCAGTGATACCATGAAAATTGAGCTTCGCGACCAATTTCTGAGAAAGTGGAAAACCTACTTCGGCGATGCTGAACTTCCTGTCGTATTCTACTATACCGACGATCCCGGAACCATCCCCCGGGCCGGTCTTTCCCACGATTGGAGCTGCATCGTATGCGAACTAAACCTCGTCCGCAAAGGCAAACCCAGGGCATGGAACGCCAAATCGTTGGGTTGCGGTGGCGCCAGGCGCTATTTTGGATACGAAAAAGGGATGCGTCCCAATTTCGAATATTTCCTTTCGCACGGCATCCCGGATGAAATGGAAGGAGAGAGATATATCAAAACCCCTGAAATGGTGAAGGAGATCATGGCCGGGATGGACTGTATTCCTGCTGCTGATAAGTACATCGTTTTCAAGAGGATCGACCAGGTTGTCCAGAGCGACGAAGCCATTGCAGCCATCTTTTTCGCTACGCCGGATGTGCTTTCGGGGTTATATACGCTGGCAAATTTCGACCGGACCGACGGGCTTGGCGTGATCGCTCCCTTTGGATCGGGATGCTCTTCGATCGTCTATCACCCTTATTTCCAGAATGAAACAGAGGATCCCAAAGCAGTTCTTGGCATGTTTGATGTTTCAGCCAGGCCCTGTGTCCCCAGGAATACCCTTTCGTTCTCTGTTCCAATAAAGAGATTGGAGACAATAGTCGGCTATATGGATGAAAGCTTTCTGATCACCCCATCCTGGGAAACCGTTAAAAAAAGATTGTAGGAACATTTATTAAAAATCATGTCTGCCCGGGTCCATATTCTTCTTCTCTTCGTGTTCTGTCAAACTCTGGCTCTGAAGGCTCAAATGCCTGTTGAAACACCTGACGCGATCCTGTTTCAGGCTCCTGATACGGTTTGTGTTAACCAGACGGTAACCATCAATCCCGGCGCCATCGGGGGAAGCAACTTTTCCTGGAGCTTTTGTTCGGCAAACGCGGGAGAGCCACCCGGATCGACATCCCTGGGGAATCCGTCCGGAGTGATCAACAATCCCGGATACATCACCATGGTGAGAGATACCACGGAGTGTTTTACCTTCATGACCAACCTGGCGGATTCGTCCGTAGTGAGAACCTATTTCGGAAACTCTTTCAGCAATCCACCGGTCTCTTCCATCAGTCTTGGAAACATCAACCTCCTCTCAAGCAAACTCAGGGGCATCCAGGTACTAAAGGAGGCTGGCAACTGGACGGGTTTTATTGTGGACGGTAGTACGTTGTACCGATTCAATTTCAATGGAAACACGCTCCTGGGCCAGCCGCAGATCATCAACGATATCCCATTCCCTTCCGTTGGCGCCTCTTCAGGGATGATCATCCGGTTTGTGGATGGACAGTATGTCGGTTTTGTTACGGATTCCCAGCAGGATAAACTGGTGAGATTGAGGTTCCCGTTGGGATTGAGCAGTCCTCCGCAGGTTGATACCCTGGGGAATCTGGGCGCACTGAGTGGGCCGACAGGCATGAGTATGCTTTCCTGGAACGGAAGCTGTTACCTTTTTGTGGCGAACGAAGGAAACAGTACCATCACACGGGTCGATTTCGGATTCTCCTTTCTGGGAACACCCTCCGGAACCAACCTGGGGAACATTGGCGGACTGCTCGACCACTGTACCGGAATTGAGATAACAGGCGACTGTGAGGCGGCTAACGGCTTTGTAACCAATCAGACTTCCGGGCCCAACGGATTGGTTCAGCTGCAATTTCCATACGGTCTCGAAGGAACGCCAACAGCTGTTTCACTGGGAAACCAGGGGGGATTGGATGAGCCATTCGGCTTTTCGGAATTGATCAGGGTGGCCGACACCATCATAGGACTGATCCCCAACCGGGGTGACAATACACTGACAAAACTAACCTTTCCACCCTGTACGGCGGCTTCGCGGCCAGGCGATCCAAAGGTGATCCCCGATCCTTTTTATTACCTCCAACCGGGTACCTGGAACATTCACCTGACCTACCTCGACCCGTTCGGAGCACCCAGGGGACAATGCCAGCCAATTGTGGTGCGACCGGAATTGCAGGTATCGCTGGGTGCTGACAGAACGATCTGTCAGGGTGATATTGCTCTCCTGGATCCCGGTTCCGGGTACACGGCGTATAACTGGTCAACCGGCGATACCAGTGAGAGTATACAGGTATCCGCCTCCGGAAGCTACTGGGTGCATGTCAGCAATACCTGGGGCTGTGAAGCGGCTGACACGGTGGCTGTTGCTGTCATGAATTCGATCGAAGTAACCGTGGATACACTGCTCTGTTATGGCGGAAGTTACTGGGCACAAGGAGCCTGGCAAACCACCCAGGGAACCTACCGCGACTCTACCTTCACGATCGCCGGATGCGACAGTATTACCATTACCGATTTGGCATTTAAAGCGGAAATCCCGGTGAACCTCGGCCGTGATACACTGATCTGTCCGGGTGAGCAGATCCTGTTACATGCTACGCTTCCGGGAGCCGCCTACCAGTGGCAGGATGGCAGTTCCGACTCAACCTATTTACTGACAGACCCGGGAATCTACTGGGTAGAGGTTACTTTTGATGATTGTGCCGTGACCGACAGCCTCACGGTAAACAATTGTCCGGCGAAACTCTGGTTTCCCACAGCATTCACCCCAAATGGCGATGGACTCAACGACACGTTCCGACCGGTGGGCATCAGCATTTACAAGTTCAGGATGATCATCTTCGACCGGTGGGGACAGCAACTCTTCGAAACCGATTTGATGGATCAGGGCTGGGATGGCAACTGGAAGGGATCCGAGTGCCAGACCGACTCTTACTCCTTTATTGCCTTCTACGAAACGGTGGAAGCTCCAGGGCAGACGGAAAAGGCGCGGGGGACCTTTGTACTGGTACGCTAATCACGTTCCAAAAGTGTTCGTATCTTTGTGGAAGTTAATCCCTAATCGCTGATCCCTAATCACTTTCTTATGTCTGATCTGAAAACCCTCATCACCGATCTCGCTTCAAGGTATCATCAGGATACGATTGAGATCCGTCGCCACCTGCATCAGCACCCGGAACTTTCGAAGCAGGAGGAGAAGACGGCTGCCTATATTTGTGAGGTCCTGGGCAGGTATGGCATACCGCATAAAAATGGCGTCGGAGGATTTGGGGTTGTCGGGCTGATAGAAGGGAAGAACCCGGCACACCGCTGTATCGGCCTCCGGGCAGATATGGATGCCCTCCCGGTGATCGAACAGAATGATTTAACTTATGCCTCTCTGGAAAAGGGAAAGATGCACGCCTGCGGACACGATGTGCATATGTCGTCTCTCCTTGGAACAGCGCGGATTCTCAATGAGCTGAAGGGTCAGTTTGAGGGAACGGTCAAACTGATGTTCCAGCCATCCGAAGAGAGTTATCCCGGGGGTGCCATCGAAATGATCAACGAAGGAGTTCTTGAAAAACCGGATGTTTGGGTCGTTCTTGGCCAGCATGTCATGCCTACGCTGGATGCCGGCACGGTGGGATTCAATCCGGGTCCCGATATGGCATCCACCGACGAGATTTACCTTACCGTGAAAGGAAAAGGAGGCCACGCTGCCGTTCCTCAGCTGGTGGTGGATCCGATCGTGATCGCCGCCCACATCATTACCGCCCTGCAGCAGATCGTAAGCCGGAATGCCGATCCCGGCACTCCCACAGTTCTCTCCTTTGGCCGAATCATCGGCGAAGGCCGGACCAACATTATCCCCAACGAAGTGAACATCGACGGGACGGTGAGGACGTATGACGAAGCGTGGCGGAAAGAGGTTCACAAGCGGGTTGAATCCATTGCCACTTCCATTGCTACGGGCATGGGCGGGAGCTGTGAGGTAAGGATTGCACATGGCTACCCTTACCTTCACAACGATGAAGAGCTCACCGTGCAATTGCAATCATTGGCCACAGAATATCTGGGTGAAGAGAACGTTATTGAACTGGAGAAGCGGATGACGGCCGAAGACTTTGCCTATTTCGCCCAGCGGGTCCCTTCCTGTCTCTACAGGCTGGGGGTGAAGAACGAAGAGCGGGGAATCAACTCTTTTCTTCATTCTCCCACCTTCGACGTGGACGAAAAATCGCTGGAAACGGGCTCCGGCCTCATGGCCTGGCTCACCATCAACCTGCTGGCAAAGGATTAAAAAATTTATGAAACGACTTCTCGCTTTTATTTTTATACTAGTCACCAGTCACCAGTCACCCGTCACGGTTTCCGCCCAAAATCTCCCCACTTCCGCCCCAAAAGTGCTTCCCTTCCAGCAGCAGGCACAGCCTCAGGTAAGTGATCAGCAGCTAGCCATGCAGCTTTTCCAGGCGAAGGATTATGAAAAGGCTGTGGAACTGTATGAGAAGCTGTACAAAGAACAACCCACCTCTTTTTATTACATGTACTACCTGCATTGCCTGATCGAACTGAAGGAATTCAAGGGTGCCGAAAAACTGATCAAAGGGCAGCGGAAAAATGATCCAAGGGCCATCAAATACTTGGTTGACCTGGGATATCTTTACTACCGCGAAGGGGATGGGAATAAAGCCCGAAAGCTCTATGAGGAGGCGCTTGGAGAGCTGGGACCGGATCAGCAGCAGATATTCGACCTGGCAAACGCATTCCTCCTGAAAGGGGAGAACGGATTTGCCATCGAGGTGTACCTGAGGGGGAGAGAGCTTCTGAAAGGGTCTTATCCGTTCAGCTTTGAGCTGGCCAATGTGTATCAGCGTACCGGCAATTTCGCCGGCATGTTTGAAGAGTACCTGAACCTGCTTGAAGTGAACGAGTCCTACCTGGCCACGGTGCAGGACAGGTTGCAGAATACCCTGGCCGATGACCCTGAAAATGCCAAAAACGAGCAATTCAGGGTTGCGTTGCTGACACGTGTTCAGCGAAACCCTGAAAGCCCTGCTTATGCCGACCTTCTCTGGTGGTATGCCATTCAGCAGAAAGATTTTGAACTGGCCCTGATCCAGTCGAAAGCGCTGGACCGCCGCCGGCAGGAACAGGGAGGACGCATCCTGCAGCTGGCTCAATTAGCAGTGGCCAACGACCAGTTCCAGGTGGCGCTCGATGCGTATGCATACCTGACCGGAAAAGGGGAGGCCTATCCCTATTACGATATCAGCAGGGTGGAGTGGGTAAATACGAGATTCCTCCAGCTTACTTCCGGGTCAAATCCTTCGGAGAAAGAGCTCTCCCTGCTTCAGAAGGAGTTCCTTCAGACCCTTGAATATGTGGGGGAGAACAGGACTTCGGTAGTCCTGATGCAAAACCTTGCTCACCTGGAGGCATTTTATATGGGGAACCCTGATGAAGCTCAGGATTTGCTTTACCGCGCCATTGAAATGAAAGATATCGGCCCCACAGAGAAGGCTTTCTGTAAACTGGAACTGGGCGATATACTGCTGTTTTTCGGCGATGTATGGGAGGCTACATTACTCTACCAGCAGGTTTACCAGGATTTCAAGTACGACGTGCTGGGACAGACTGCCAAGTTCAAAAACACGAAACTGTCGTTTTACATCGGAGAGTTCGGCTGGGCCAAAGCCCAGGCCGATATCCTGAAAGCGGCTACCGACAAGATGATTGCCAATGATGCCCTGGCACTCTCCATCCTGATTGGGGAGAACTACGATCCCGACTCTGCAACCGTCGGACTGTTTATCTACTCCAGGGCCGATCTGCTCTCATATAAAAACCAGGATCTGAAAGCATTGCAGCTTCTGGATTCTATTCCTATGCTCTTTGGCTACCACCCCTTGCTGGATGATGTACTGCTGAAAAAGGCGGGTATTTATTCAAAACTGGGAGAATACAGCATTGCCGATAGTCTTTATCACAAAGTTACCACCGATTACCCTGATGAGGTTACTGCCGACAGGGCGCTGTTTCTACAGGCCGGGTTACGGGAAAAAGAGATGAATGATCCCAAAATGGCTATGGAACTCTACGCCCGTTTGCTGGAGAGGTACCCGTCGAGCATATACACGATAGATGCAAGGAAAATGTACAGGATTTTGAGAGGCGACAGGATAGAATAGTTAACAAACCCCCTGGCCCCCTAAAGGGGGAGTAAGTCCCCTTCAGGGGATTTAGGGGTGAAAAAAGCTCCATCACCCTCCGCCCTGTATCGTCCTCTGCAAAACGAGAACAAACGACACTCATGATCCACCCAATCCAGTTAATCGTCATGACCAGGAGCAGTTTCAATCTGTAAAAAATCGATTATCGACTGAAATGGATCCAGGAAGGTGATTATGCCATCTTTATCCTGTACATAAAGCAATGCCATCACAATGGGGGGCCAATCATGCCTCTCCTTTTCCCAAAACTCTCCTGCAAAGGTATCGTTGCAAAGAACCTGAACACGAAAATCAAACTCGTTTGCAATTTCCAGGGAATCCATTCTTCCCAGATCATTGAAATTCAACATGAACGTGCCGATGTTGAAATGTGCCTGAGAAGTATATTCATTAATTGATGTGATAAATACAGTCTCAAATTCTTGCTGCCTTTCCTGTGACAAACCCTTTAGTTTTGCTGCAAAAAATCTGCTCTCCTCAGATGTCGTATCTGACCGCAATCGCATATCAGCACCAATCCTCATCTTGATGGCAAGATAAACCGGATCATTTATCTCCAGATAAACTGGCAAAGCTTTCGCCCCACTCTTGTCAATGGAGAACCAGCTATCACTGACCCAGGTTGAATGTTCACCCTCAGGTTGTGTCCAGCAATCGTTACTGACTTCAGCATAGCCATTCTCAAAAGGCCAGGCACAGTCAAACTGCGGTGTTATCATAACATCTCCGGTAATCTCATCGGCAAATCCGATTTTATTGTTTTCGATAATTCTGAAAAGCCCTTCACACGGGTAATCCGGTCCGTTGTCAAACGGGAACACCTCATACAACATGGTTTCTTTCCTGTCAATGGAGATAAATCCCTTTTCAGGAATTGTCACAATCGCATACGTCCTGAAGGTGTCGGTGAAGCAAATTGAATACTTTCCCAGAGGAATGATTGTGTTACCGTGCGGATTTGCGTAGCCGCAAGTCTCAAACGTTTTGTCCCAAATTTTCACCAAATAGTCATCGTCCATGATGCCCTGTCCGGTACTTCCCAGGCTTCCAAAAAGAAACAGGAAGAGAAGGGTGGGTATGGTTTTGCGTTGTTTCATAAAGCACAGGAGAACAATATTGCTCAATCCACTCAAAGTATCAGAATGAAATCCTCACCGTCAAAATAGAAGAACAGAGAGTATGAGGTTGTGACGCCATATTCATCGTTATAGTACATGATGATTGATCTGCCTTCGTCATTCTTGACCGACACCAGGCGGTCACCATGATAATATTCATAGGTCAACCCATTTTCTTCCTGAACGTCAATGCCAATCAGGTAGCCCGGAGGAGAAGAGAACTCCTCGCTGAAAGAGTTTCTCATATCTGAAGAAAAATCAGGACGATACAGTGATTTTGAATACTCTTTAAATTTGGCATCAGAAAACGTCATGATCCCTTCCAGGTCCCTGGTTTCAAGAAGCCGGTAAAACTCACGATACTTGTCCAGAATCTTCTTTTTGGTTGCTGCATCTTTGCCAATCGGTTTCGATTCGGCCCATGGCGGATGAGGGTATGGAAGAGCAATCGTAAACGACTTCTCCTCTGGCGTATCGGAATGAGAGTCAGACACAACCGCTTCAGCATGGGCGATTGGGTTGTCGGACATCCCCTGATCCTGTGGCCCTGAAATTACCACGCTGTAGGACTTTGTATCATCTGGATCCACGGTGGATGTTTCTACAGGGAGAATCCGAATTCTGAACGTATTATGGCCGTTGATGAGCCAGGGATTTATCGGAAAGTTAGAAATGATTCCCGAAGCTTCATCAGTTTGTTCCAGGACCGGGATGTCGTTGATCCGAAGCTCGTAAGCGACATTATGGGTCTCAATTTTTACTGTGTAAAAAGATTGTGGATCTGTCATCTTTGGCTGATTAGCACTTTGGGTCATCAATGTTCCCATCAAACAACCCAGAAGCATCGTAATTCTATCTACTCTCATGATTTCATATTTTTTAATTTCGCTACCTCCCTACCTCCCTACCTCCCTACTTCTCTACCCTCGGACACGTAGCACACGACACAATCTTGAACTCGGTTCTCCGGTTTGCCTGGTGCTGAGCTTCCGTGCAGTTTATACCGTTTGAACAACCGTTGACCAGTTTCGTCTCTCCGTAACCCACTGCAATGATCCGGTCCTTTGAGATCCCTTTGGCAAGGATATAGGTCACGGCTGCATCGGCCCGGCATTGCGAAAGCTTCTGATTGTAATCGTCAGAGCCTCTGCTGTCGGTATGTGAAGACAATTCGATGATCATGTCGGGAAAATCATTCATCAGTTTGACCAGCCGGTCCAACTCTTCCGCCGCCCTCGGTTTGATATCGCATTTGTCGTAGTCATAGTAGATTTTATCCAGCCGGATGACCTCGTCGGCCACCGGTTGCTGCATGCTGAGTTTTAACTTCACATAAAGATCCTTGCTTCTGTCAAGTCCTTTTGTCGTCTCATAGATCACTTCGCTGCTGAGCCAGCCGTGCGCCTCCCCGGTCACCTTGAAATCACTCGCCTGTTCCAGTTGAAAGAAGAACGTGCCATCTTCACCGGTAATCCGTGTATTTGCCCTGTTTGAAACGGTGTTCTCACAGGTCACCGTTACTCCCGAAACAGGCTGGTCGTTGTGCACGTTTGTCACCACTCCCGAGAGTGTAAACCTCGGGTCGTTGTGTGTCACAGCCTTCTCGATCAGTTCCTGAGAGAACTCCTCTTTTCCGATCGTGGCAATGGTGGTGGTCACGTCATTTAACGTTCCCTGAATCCGGTAGTTGTCGGGAGGCAACTCATCAACTATCAATACTCCGTTGGGGTCGGTCATTCCCTGAAAAACGACATTGGATTTGTCATCCTTCAGCGTTACAATTACGTAAGGCAGAGGAATGGAGGTATATTTATCCGTTACGGTTATTTTTACCTGATTTACGGATGCTTGTTTTGGCTGTTCAATCACTCTTCTGGAGAAGTAGGCGAGGTCATCTGTTTCCGGGGTTCCGAACCTGTTTGTGGAGATGTACCCGTTGTCCTGGTTGTTGTCCGTAATCACGGAAAAATCATCAAAGCTTGAGTTGATGGGCGCTTTCATGTTTACAGGAGTCCCAAAAGTGAGTCCCTCATTCTTGGATACAAACAGATCCAATCCTCCCAGTCCGGGCAAACCGTTGGAGGCAAAATACAGATTTCCGGAAGCATCGAAGGAGGGGAATATCTCATTTTCCGAGGTGTTTACTAACCCGAGATTGACCGGTTCAGACCATGAACCGTCGGGTTGTATGGTACAATAATAAACGTCCATTCCTCCTTTACCTCCCGGTTTATCGGAGGAAAATACGAGAGTTCTTCCATCACTGCTTAATGCCGGATGAGCCATGTTATACCGTTTGTCGTTGTAACTGAAAACCGCGGTCGGAATCCACTTATTCCCCTGCCGGGTTGCCGTGGAGATCTGGAGTTTGCTGGTATTGACATCCTGCTCCTGAACCGATTTTTTGTTGATTGTCGTGTAATAGATCGTCTCCCCATCCGCAGATAATACGGCAGGTCCATCGTTGAAATCCGACATCAGCTCCGGGGCAAAGGGAACAAGGGTCTTGATGTCGTAATCAGTAAGGAAGAGTTTTGTATATCCCCTTCCCGTCCACTCGTTCCTGCGCCCCTGCAGGTTCTCTGCCGTAACCATCAGCCCGCCCTGGCAATAGTTGGCCGCAAAGATGGATTGCTGGTGCTCTCCGGTTTTATTGGCTATCACATAGTCATTTTGTCCCGACATCAGTTCGTCGTACATATCAATGGATTTGATCAGGTTCTGAGCCTTCTCCCCATTGTTCTTTTTCTGATATTGAATAGCATATACCCGGGCTTCTGACAGATCTCCGCTTATTCTCATCAGTTGAACCAGGTCGTACCAGTCCTCGGGAACCGCTTTGCTCAGGTTGAGCATTGACTTATAGGCATCAATCGCTCCGCTGATATTATTTGTGTACCGGTATGCCAGAGCAAGATTCCGGGAGGCCTCATAATCTCCCGGATTCTTTGCCAGGTATTGCTGGTAGAGAGGAATTGCTTCGCTGTATTCGTAGAGCTTAAATTTGGAATCCGCCTGCGATTTTTGTGCATAAAGCGTTACCGAGCAAAGGCACAACAGGATCAATAGTGTCTTTTTCATTACTTACTTTTTAAAAATATCGGTTGTTCTGGTTCCTGTCGGGACTGCTTTTCTTGCCGAATTCAAATCCGATATAAATCTCGTGCGTCCCCGAATTGAATGTGCGGAGACCCGAAACGGTCATATCATAGGAATATCCGATGTAAAAGCCCTGGATCCGGCTCTTGATCATGAAACAAACGGCATCGGAAGTCCGGTACGAAACGCCCAGCCCGATCACCTTTCTGTACCATACATCCATGGCTATATCCACTTCAAAAGGAGCTGCAGAGACGTATTTTCCCAAAAGAGCAGGCCGCAGCTCGATATCCTCATTCACCCTGATCCGGTATCCTCCGTAGAGATAAAAATGGGGTTTGGTGATCTTGGACTGGGGCGCGACGTTTTCAATCGACACCAACCGCGGAATGGAGAATCCGATATAGAGTTTTCTGGTATAAAAAAGCGCTCCAAATCCGATGTATGGGAGCGTTCGTTTCTCCGTTGTATAGAGCGGATCGTTCGGATCCACATTTTCCAGTTTCGAGAAGTCGGAATTCAGAAAATTGACCCCGGCCTTGATCCCGACGGATATCGTACTCTTTTCGCTGAGGCGGATGTGCGATGCCAGGTTCAGGTCGGCCGAGGTGCTCTGTGTAATCCCGATCCAGTCGCTGTTGACGGTGACACCCAGTGCCAGCACTTTTTTATAGACCTTGGTCTCCCCGATAAAACTGAGGGTAGTGGGCGCTCCGGCAAAGCCTGTCCATTGCTTCCTGAATCTGAGACTTATGCTCGCATCGTCATTGGCACCGGCATATGCCGGGTTGATCTCCAGGTTGCTGTTGAACTGGTTCTGGGTATATTGAGGCTCCTGCTGTGCGTTTACGACAACTGCAGAGAAGAGTAGTATCGCTATGATGATCTTTTTCATGGTTCAGAATGGTTAAGAATTAATACCTGACATCTATATACATGGCCTTCTGATTGCCTGTCGGGAGTTTGAGGACAATGAAGTAAGTCCCCTGAACCAGCTTCTTGCCGCTTTGATTCACCCCTTTCCAGTCGTTCTTGTAGTCCTCATTTTGGTATTCCACATTGCCCCACTGGTTGTACACGGTGATGGAGATGTAATCGCAGCAGGTTGAATTCAGGATCTCGAATTGATCATTGAATCCGTCCTCATTGGGGGTAATCCCGTTGGGAATGATCATATTCTCAAAGTCACAGCAGATGGTCGTGTCGCAACCACCGCACTGGATCATAGGCAGGCAGATCACGCCGAGGGAGTCGGTGCAGCACTCTGTTGCCGCCAAACCAGTAATGGGATCATAAATCCCGTTGTGACCGGTCAGATACATGCAGAATCTGTCCAGGTTGGTATCCATTGAATCGATGGTTACTGTAAATGGCCCGCCTGTTGATCCCGGAGCAATCGGCGAAGTGAGCTGGACGTGGTTTACATCCAGTGTGATGCCGGTTGTATGGAAATCAACCTGCCAGAGTGGAAATGGCGCATTATTTTTCACGGAAAAACGATACTTGATTTTATCACCCGAACAATAGAGCGAGTCGTTGATGATGTTGGCACAGGTTGGATCTACCAGTATGCACTCCTCAAAGGTCAACGTGTCGGTGCATAGCTGAACTCCCTTTGCGTCGATAATATTGACCAGAACGGTGTAGGGTGGGACGGATGTGCCGGTGAGGCAGAACGAGGCAAAATCGGGATAGGTTCCTGATGAAACGCCACCACCGGGAGCCTTGATCTTAATATAACTGCTGGTCACGCCCCCGCTGATGCTCCAGCCGGTAAACACAGCAAACTGGGTTCCTCCGATGCCAGTAAACTCCAGGTAGGCAATGTTGGAGTTGATATAATTGCTTGAAAGCGTAATATCGTAGCAGCAATCTGAGGGATCTGTCTTTTTGGTAGTAAACGATATCCCTTCACACGGATTGCAGGTTGGAATATCGATGCAATAGGGAATGCTGTCCATGCAGCACCAGTTTGGGTAGGGCCCTGCGATGCCTGGTGTCGTATTCTGGTCGCATGCTGCTATAAAGAAACAGGCGCTGCTGGCATTGTTGGTGACGATCAGCGTGGTTTCGTAATAGGATGGAGAGGTTTGTCCGGGAAGTAAATCCGGGATTGAAATAAACTTTGGAGCGGGGTTTACATCCGGGTTCTGGGAATAGAGGGTTAACCCACGCATCGTGAATGCTGAGTTATTATGGATTCTGAATTTCATCTTCACAACTCCTGAATCACATTCGGCCTTGATATCGATGACAGAAACGCAGGAGGTGTCGACCGGTACACTGCACCCTTCAAACTCGACTATTTTTTTGCAAACCGTGTCATACTGCGGAGGGTTACCGATAAAATCGACGGTTATGCTGCCAGGGCCGGTGCCCGAAAAACAGAGTGTGCCTAACGATTGGTATCCTCCGGCTCCATCAAGGGGGAGTCCGTCGACCATAAACCTCTTTGCAAAGACAACCTGTGTAGGAGACTGGTACGATATATTTGACCAGGTGTTGGAGATATCTTTTGAAACGTCGTCGATGGCTAAGCCAGTGGCTGTAATGGCTATCCTGTTAAAATAATCATCCCGGTAGTGGTTTGACACCTGAAGCATATAACAGCAATCGCCCGAGTCTATTTTGATTAATCGTGCATTGATCTTACTGCAGATATCCGGATGGTCGACCGGGCATTCCCAATCGAAACACTCCACATCCCCGAAGCTTCCTTTCTGTGTTAACCCGTTTACCGTTACATCTCCCCTGAGATTGACGATGTAGGCCTCGCTCAGATAGTCGGCCGGATTTACATAGCCATTCAGCGGATGGCTAAGCAGTCCGTAGGCCAGCCAGGGTCCGGTTGGTTCGGCAATGGCATTTGACTGCGACCAGATAAGTGTGTCGCAATAGAATTGCCTGTTGGTGGTGTCCGGAGATTTTGTTGAGTACCCGTAATCCACACCTCCGGCACTGTTATGTCCGCCCATTAAGGCAGACATATAGAGCTGCATGGGAAGGCTCCAGGCGTTGTGTTTGCCGAAATACTGATAAACATTGGCATTATGTGGAGCTCCTTTTTCAGCTACAAGCATCTCCCCCCTGGAAGAAAAGGCGATATCGGAAACATAGGTGCGCGGCGAGGAGACGGGAAGGTTAATTTCAACAGAGTTTGTTGCCGGAACAAAGGCGCCAGTAGTGGAGTTGAGCCTTACCGACCAGATATCTGACTGATGATCGTTCATCAGTACGGCATAATAGAGTCTCGTTTCACCCACTTCGTAATTGACTGCAAGGCCGAAGATCCGTTCGCCATAGCCGGCTATCTGAACTCCGCTGGCATCGGCACCAAACGGATCGTAAACATCAGTAATCAGACCGGTTGCAGGGTCGATGCAATAGATGGCTCCATCTTCCAGGTTGGAGGTATAGAGTTTATCTATGATCTTTGCATAGGCGATATTTCCAACACCATAGCCCGTGTTGGGCAGAGTGCTTGTTCCGGTGCCGCCGCCGGAAGGAACGGATCCTGTAAGCACGGTGATGGTATTTAAATTGGCGCTGGCTGCCTTGTAGATCCCTGCCGGCCCTCCTGATACATGGTAGCCCATGCCTCCCGCACCCGAGGTTGAAGGGTTGAGGTCGGCAAGCCGCTGGGCATTGCCCGATCCTCCCCAGTACATGGCTGTGGCAGCAAAATAGACATTCCCGGCGTCATCAATGGCGATGCCGAAGATCTGTCCCAGGTAGTCGACAGTCCAGTTCGTTATAGCCGGACTGATAGAGGGTGGAACCCAATTGGCATGATGCGGAGCGCCGAACTGATCGCCTACAGTTTTAACGTAGGCAACGGTGCCGGCGTTTATAGCATCGGGTTGGCCGTACAACGTTACCACGGCATCCATCCCGGGGGATAATGACTGCGCCTGGATCTCATTGCCGAAAAGCAGGCTGAGAGAAACTATGAATATGAAGAGTTGACTTTTCATGATTACTGGTTTTTAATGATTTTGAATTTCTTTACTGTTTTCCCATCATCGGAAATAGACAATAAATAGGTCCCCACGGGAAGGTTCCTCATGGGAATTAAAGTCTCTTTGCTAATTATTTGTTGATGTTGGAGCAATCTGCCGTTGAAATCGAAGAGTTGATACAACATCCTCTCTGATGGCTCTGAATTCAGTTTCAACGTGATAAAGTCATTCGTAGGATTCGGATAGACGATCATCGAAAGCGTGATCTCTTTGTTTTCATCAAGGCCAACGATGAAAAATTCAAAGGGTTGTTGCACCCCTTGATTTACAGAACCGGTTCCATTGCTATTGTTGGTGTATGCCACCTGGCCAACCGAGTAACTTACTGAGCCACCGGTACCTGTAGCAGTTCCTCCGGCTGCAACGATGGATTCCTGTGCTTGCATCTCAGACAGACCAAAGGCTGACAGGAAAAGGAGGCTTATTAGGATGGTTTTCTTATTCATTTTCATTGATTTTTGAAGTTAAAAAGATCTGATAGCGCGAACATACACAGGCGCCGTTTTTGCAATTACAGAGGGGCTCCCCAATACAAGAAAGTTGTTCCAGCCTTGTGTAGAATTGGCCTCGGTTGAAGACCAATAATAATAAGCCTGTAATGGTGTTGTAACAGGGTTGCCATCATTCATAATGGCCATGTTTATATTGTAACCTGCCTCATTCAGGAGAAAAAGCTCCTGTCCTGCAGGGAGGTACCAATCGGAGAAAATCCCTGTACCATAATCGTCATTTGAATAGTCGTCACAAAGTTTTGCTGCACTGGTTGTCATTCCAGGCTGATTAACAATGGCTGTAGTATTTGACTGGCCATCCCACGAACTTTGAGCAGTTGAGCCGATTTCCAGCATAACGTCACTCCATACCTGGACTGTGGAAAGATCGATCATGCTGCAAATCAACCCATGCTCTCCGCTTGGGTCTACATAAAAAACCGCCCCGCCTCCATAAAGTTCACCGGTAAAGCGCCCCGAAGTCCCGTTGGTGCTTCCGGCTGTTTTGGCGTAGAGTGCATAGGGGACACCCAGCAGTTCGCTTGTTCCGGCGATTGTATAGCTTGTGCCACCGGCAGGATCTGTTTCGGTTTTTAGAAAATAGGGACCGGCCGACCAGTCGATGGCAGAGAAGGTTCCCGTTACCGGTGTTCCGCCTCCAATCTCTAGGGTTGCTAATCCATTCTCATTGGTAGTTACAGTATGCGTTTCCTGGAAAACTAGCAGACCGCTAACGGTCGTTTGCAAGATACTGATCTGAACTCCTACGATACTGGTCTCAACCAGAGTTCCATCACTGTTTCGGATAACCGACTGATAACTCAGTTTTTCGGGTGTCTGGGCAAAAATTCCTGAAACCAAAATCATGGTTCCCAGGATCATTATTATATTTTTCATTGTTGCTTGAATTTTAATGTTAGAATTTATTTTATCAGCTCACCATCCTTGATCCGGATAGAACGTTTATTCCTCAGTGTATTCAGGGAAGATCTCAGCTTTTCTATTTTTTCAGGAGAAACGTTCTGATCCTTCTCAAGATCAGCAATCGCCTCTTCAATTGATGTGTACTCTTTTACATTTGGATCGTCCGCACTCTTTTTGATAATTAAAAGTGGCAGTGGACCTGCAGGCTTACCCCTGAAAAAATGAATCAACCTTTTAATGGTTTTCAATTGGGTGGAATTAAATGTCACGCAAACCTACAGCCAAAGCAGTGACACGACAAGACCTAACAAACGTATGGCTTGTCCGGATAAGGGAACGGTAGGTAAAAGGATTTAATCGGCAGGGGAGGAGAAAGAATCTGATCCCGGTAAGGGTATTTGATAAAGAGGCGGGGAAAGGGAAATAATTACTTCTGTTCCGTGAGCGGTATTATCCTGGCTGCTAATATCTTCAAAGATGATTGGATGCGGAAGATGCATTTTTGTACTGAGCAATCGTAGACGCTCTTCAATGATCAGAATCCCTTTTGAAATATGATCCTCCTTTTTATTTTTTGTTGCCTCTTTCATCCCGATGCCATTGTCTGTGACCTTAATAATCAAAGACCGGCCAATGAATGAATCGATATCCACCTCTTCAAAATTAAATGAAACAGTAAGAATTCCTTTGTTGCCCGAATACATGATTCCGTGCCAGATTGAGTTCTCTACAAACGGTTGAATGATCATATTCGGGATCATAACAGAATCGCAGTCAATATCGGATCCGACAATGATCGTATAAGAAAACTTCTCCTGAAGCCTAAGCTTCTCCAGATCAAGGTATAGCTGTAACCTCAGGATCTCCTCCGACAAACGAATAAACCCGCTTCCGGCTGTATCCAGATTTTTTCGCATCAGGTTCGCCATCATCGCAATATAATTGTTTGCATCTTCGTATTTCCCGCTGTTAACGAGGTATTGCACCGAGTTTAACGAGTTGGAAATAAAATGGGGATTCATCATCGCTGATAATGCCTGATGTTTAAGCTGGTTGAACCGTTCGGCGAGTTCACGCGACTTTCGGGTTTCATGGGTGTAGATCCTCTGGCGCCACCACATGAGGAATAAAACGATCAGGAGGAGAATCAGAACAATCAGTAATCTGAACCATATCGTTTCAACAAATTCAGGGAGAACTGTGAAGGAGAGAATAACCGGTTCACCCCATCCTGTATTCTGAGCCCTGGCCATAATCTGAAGGGTATATGTTCCCTGGGTCAGTGCGATAAGATTCAGGAAATCGTGATCAGTGGATACCCACTCCTTATCGAATTTATAACGGTATTTTACGGAGCCCGGTGAAGAGAAGTGCAACCCTTTGTAATCGATGAACAGATTGCGCTGAGAAGGATTCATGACCATGTTTGAGTATGTGGTGAACACCGAATCTCCAGCCATGATTCCTGTAATCCTCACACGGGGAGCAGAGGGATGGTAGTTGTCAAACAAGCTCACATCCAGCAGGCAGATCCCGTTACTGGTCCCAGCATACAGAACGTTCGAACCGGAATTATAATATAGGGAATGTACCTCATCGGATGGAAGCCCGCTTGTCGTATTCAGAACTTTGACCCTCTCTCCATCAACCAGGTACAATCCCGTCATGGTTCCTATCCAGAGTCTCTTCTGATTATCCAGTGCAAGGGAAGTTGATGACGATAAGTCGTAACCGTCTATCAGGGTGAAAGAGCTGAATGAACCGGTTTCAGGATTGATGGTTGCGACCCCCTTCGCCCCCGCAAACCACATCTTGCTCCCTGGAGTTTCAAGGATTGAATTAATCCTGGCACTGAGAACCGGATCCTCCGGATAAAAGTGCCTGACCCATTCCCCGTTATGTGTAGTATCAGCCCTGTCATCTACCCTGCACAAACCAAGGGCAGTTCCAATCCAGAGCCGGCCTTCCGAATCTTCAAAAATTTCGTTGATACGGTTCATATGAATGCTGTCGCCAAAAACATGAAAAAGTTTGGACTGGCTTTCAATGCTGCTCAAGTATCGGCTGGCAAATATCCCATTGAATCCCATTCCGAAATAATACCATCCATCATCCGTCAGGCAAAACGAGAGATGATCCATCATATGCAGTGTAAGTCCGTTCTCTGTGATGGTAGAATTCTGATCCCCGCTGAACCCTCTGCTTATATAAAACTCGTTATGGAATCTCTTGATGCCATGAATATATTCTGTCAGCGTTTTACTGGAGTCGCTGCGAATCTGGATGAACCTGCCGTTTTTCAGGATATCCAAACCGTTAAAGGTTCCGGCCAACAGGTTTCCATACATGTCACCCTGCAATGCATAAACACAATTACTGCTCAACCCGTGGGTTTCATCCAGGGTTTTCAGAAACATATTGGTCAGACAGAAAACACCTTTTCCGTATGTGCTTACCCAGATATTCCCTTCCGAATCTTCCAGGTAATTATTTACATTGGAGTTCTGCAAACCAATCCTGCTTCCCATATCAATGATCTCGTTTGAACCATCCGGGATGCAGTAAAAACCCCTGTTCATGATTGAAAACCAGATGGAGCCATTCCTGTCTTCCAGGATCGCACTTACGTCATTGTCGCCGGCAAATGCGATCTTGTATGTATGTACGATCCTGTCGTTATGGATCTTGTAGATAAACCCCCGTGTTCCGGTAAGAAATTCGCTGCCACTGCCTGTCGACAAACAATACAAGGGTTGATCTGGCAATCCTTCAATTTGTATTTTTTTAAGTGTATCACCCGCCAACCGATACAAACCTTTTGTGGTTAAAGCGACAAGCTCCCCGTTTGTCAGCTCTCCCAGTTTATTGAGGTAGTTGGATGAAACCGGAATGATATGACTATTCAGTAGTTGAGAGGATCTTTCATGGATCGTTGCAACAGGACCCCAGGGACGGTAGGCGTATAACTTCTGATCTTCGTTCACACTATGGGTAAGCAGGAGAAAAGTGACCGAAATGCGTTCCCCTTCGATCTCGTTACAGAAGGGTTCGATCTTTCCTTTTCTCATGACATTGATTCCCTTTTCATAATTCCCGATATAGAGCTCCCCGTTTTTCCCTTCCACAATCGATGTGTTTGAATTGGAATTGAGTCCGTCACGGGTACGGAATGTTTTGAAATGGCTTCCGTCAAAACGGCTTATCCCATTGGCGGTGGCGAACCAGATAAAGCCTTCACTGTCCTGGATTATTTCATAAACCACGGAAGATGCCAGGCCATCAGCGGATGAATAATGATGATACGAGGGCGTTTGCGAAAAAAGAAAGATGGATGGACAGACCAAAGCCAGGACCAAAAGGAGTCGTTTACTTGACATTGTCAGACACTTTTCATGAACGACCTGATTTTATGAATAAAATCTGGTACTTTCCGGCGTGATATATCGATTCGGCTTCCATCGGTCATGGTTACATAGCTTCCGCTGAGGTTCGAAAAGTCTTTGATGAAGGAGAGGTTTACCAGATGCGATTTGTGAACCCGGAAAAATTTCACTTTCGGAAGAGTCTCTTCAAACTCCTTCAAAGTTCGGGATACCAGCCTCTTTTTCCCATCCACCAGCCAGATGTTCGTATAACATCCATCGGCTTCAAGGTGCAGGATCTCATCCACCATAAGTACCTCAAACCCATGGGAGGAAGAGATTACCAGCTTAGACTCATCCTGTGGTAAGTCACTCTTCCTGTTTTGGTTCCGATAGATAAGAAGATTCTTGATGCATTGCTTCAACTCTTTGATATTGATTGGCTTGGTTATGTAATCTGTTGCTCCGGCCTTCACCGCACGGATACCAAATTCACAGTGACCAGTTACCAACACCACCTTGAACCTCCGCTCCTGGAATTCATCCAGGAAGTCAAATCCATCGAGCACCGGCATGTTGATATCCAGGAACACGACATCCGGATTCAGGGAGTCAACAAGTTTCATGGCTGACAGAACTGAATCTGCCATCCCTGAAACCTCCACTTCCGGGCAATAAGTATCAAGTATCTGTTTCAGATTCTCCCTCCCGAAAAGTTCGTCATCTACAACAATTGTCGTAAGTTTTTCAGGCATCCGGGTTGTGCTGATGTAAAAAAAAGATTTCAGTACTTTATTGCGCAAATATACGTTGAAATATACACATGTTTACATAAGTGTAAAAAGAAATTCTATAAGTCGTACCTTTGTTTTAACAATCCCTGGCCCCTCAGGGGGAGTAAGTCCCCTTCAGGGGATTTAGGGGCAAAAAAAGCTACATGACCCTTCGCCCCAAAAAATTCCTCGGCCAGCACTTCCTGAACGATGAAAACATCGCTCAAAAGATTGTCGGCGCTCTCAACCCGAAGATCCCCCTGGTGATAGAGATCGGACCCGGGAAAGGCGTCCTGAGCAAATACCTGCTCGCTGATCCATCATTTGATCCCTGGTTCGTAGAAATCGACCGCGAATCAGTCGCCTACCTGAAGCAGCTCTACCCTGCTATCACAGACCGGATTATTGAAGCGGATTTTCTTAAGCTGGACTTAGATCGATTCACAACAGTACCCACC
>JACZJJ010000023.1 GCA_014860625.1 Bacteroidales bacterium
TCCCTAATCCCTAATCCCTATTTAAGGTGGCAAAAATCAAAACTTCGTTCTTCTGCCAAAACTGCGGAGCCCAGTCGGCCAAATGGCAGGGGAAGTGCCCGTCGTGCGGGGAGTGGAACACCTTTGTGGAAGAGGTAATCCAGCGGGAGGAGACCAAACGGGGATACCGGATGCCGGATGCTGGAATCAGAAAACCAGTCAGGATCTCCGATGTTACAGTTGATGACAAGAAAAGGATTGATCTTCAGGATCAGGAGCTCAACCGGGTTCTGGGAGGAGGATTGGTTCACGGTTCGGTGGTCTTGATCGGAGGGGAACCAGGAATTGGCAAGTCGACCCTGATGCTGCAGGTTGCACTCCAGTGCGAAGGGTTGAAAGTGCTTTACATCAGCGGAGAGGAGAGTGAACAGCAGATCCGGATGCGCTCCGAACGAATCGGGATGAAACAGGATGACTGTTATATCCTTACAGAGACCTCTACACAAACGATTTTTCCTTTCCTGGAAGAGCTGAAACCGGGAATGGTGGTCGTGGATTCTATCCAGACACTCACCACGCAGGTGATTGAGTCGACCGCCGGAAGCATCTCCCAGATTCGGGAATGTACGGCTGAGCTTCAAAAATATTCCAAGATCACCAATGTTCCGTTGATCCTGATTGGGCATATCACCAAAGACGGAACCCTTGCCGGACCCAAGATCCTGGAGCATATGGTAGATACAGTGCTGCAGTTTGAGGGCGACCGGAATTACGGGTACCGAATCCTCCGGGCCGTGAAGAACCGTTTTGGTTCCACCTCCGAACTGGGAATCTACGAGATGAATGACCGTGGTCTCCGGCAGGTATCGAATCCGTCGGAGATCCTTCTCTCTCACCGCGACGAACCCACAAGCGGAATAGCGATTGCCGCAACCATCGAAGGATTGCGCCCCATGCTGATCGAAACCCAGGCGCTGGTCAGTTCGGCAGCTTATGGCACACCTCAGCGCTCAAGTACCGGATTCGACTCCCGCCGGCTGAATATGCTCCTTGCCGTACTCGAAAAACGAAGCGGGTTCCGCCTGGGTGTAAAAGATGTCTTTCTCAACATCGCCGGAGGAATCAGGGTGGATGATCCTGCTATCGACATGGCTGTGGTAGCTGCTGTGCTCTCTTCCAATGAAGACAAACCCATCGATTCAAAAACATGCTTTGCAGCAGAAGTGGGCCTTTCCGGAGAGATCCGGCCTGTGTCGCGAATCGAACCAAGGATCATGGAGGCGGAAAAACTTGGTTTCGGGCAGATCTTTGTCTCCCATTACAATCTTAAGGGCATCGACTACAAGAAATTTAAAATCAGGGTCCGAACCGTGAAAAAAATTGAGGAGCTGTGGGTGGCACTTTTCCGATAATTCCTTATCTTGGTGCAAATTTTAAACACCAACCCCATGACACTTTCTCTTATCATTGCCCAGGTTTTGATCCTGACGTTTGCTGTCCTCCTGACAAGCTATCTATTGCCAGGAATCACCGTCAAATCTTTCTGGACCGCTGTACTGGTTGCCATTGTACTAGGGCTTCTTAATGCATTTGTGAAGCCATTTATGGTATTTCTGACGATCCCTTTCACCCTTGTAACCTTCGGATTGTTCCTGTTTGTTATCAATGCCTTGATCATCATGCTGGCCGGGGCTCTGATAAAAGGCTTCGAAGTAAAAGGATTCTGGTGGGCGCTGATCTTCAGTATCATCCTCTCGCTTGTGGAATACCTGCTCGAGTATCTCATCCTCCCTTCATTCGCATAATATGAGACATCGGGTACTTTCCAGTCACACCGAAATCGTGGAGATCATCAAACAGTGCCAGGTTTGTCATGTCTCTATGGTCGATCCTAACGGGAAGCCGTATGTTGTACCAATGAATTTCGGGTTTGACGAGGATGTGATTTACCTCCATTCAGCTCAGGAAGGAAAAAAGATTGACTGCCTGAGGAGCAACCCGGAAGTTTGCATCAATTTCACCACCGATCATGTTTTACGGTACCAGCACGAACAGGTTGCCTGTTCCTGGGGGATGAAATACCGGAGTGTCTTGTGCTACGGCAGCGTGGAGTTTATTGAAGATGAAACACTCAAACGAAAAGCCCTGGATGTGCTGATGAAACAGTATACTGAGCGGCCGTTCACCTACAATGACCCTTCCATCCGGGAGGTAAGCTGCTGGATCGTAAAGGTTAAGCAGTTTGACGCAAGGGTCTACGGATATTGATGCCCATTTCCTGTTATTCATCAAGATTGTTTCATCTTTTCGATATGTTCATTATGACATCTCGAGAAAAAGCGTAACTTTGCGTTAATTAATTCACAATGAACGTTCGGATCTATATTGGCATCGACGATACAGATAACCTGGAGAGCCGGGGTACTGGCTATATTGCCAGAGCGCTGGCGCAATCGTTACGTCATACAGACCTGGTGAACGTTTGCTGCATAACCCGTCACCAGTTGCTTGTTGATCCCAGGATACCATATACCTCACATAACTCCTCCGCGTGCATTACCGGTACGGCTATTGGAAACGATTACTGGATCCGAAACTACTGTTCAGACTTTCTGCTGGAAAATGCGGCATCCGGATCTGATGTGGGCCTTTGCATTGCCTTCGAGGAAGAGGTTCATGAGGATGTTGTTCATTTTGGAAACCTGGCCAAAAGGGAAGTCCTCTCTAAGTCGTCTGCCGAAAAGCTGGCCAGAGATCATGAGATATTTCTTGCAGGGCTTACGGGAAAAAAGATTGGCACAATCGGAGCACTGGCTGCTGTGGGTCTCAGGTTCGGTGGGAACGACGGCAGACTTTTATGGATGGAGAAGCTCCGGGAAGTTCAGGGTGTGTTCACGATAAAAAAATATTGTGAGATGGTTCCTGTCGACCTGATCGTTGATATTCAGGGTAATCCGATCCACGAAGAGGCTACCATACGAATCACTGAATGGTGCCGCCCTATTGTCAGAAACAAAAAAATCGTTTTATTTGCAGAGAAATTGAATGGGAATGAAAATTGCGAATACCAGTCCGCTTCCAAGGAGTATATCAAGCTTATTTCCCAGTAGGATAGCAGGAACAGTGGCCGAAGTACTGTTTCTTCTGTTTGTGGGGATGCTCGCTATGGTGATTCATGCCAAGTTGCGAATCCCATTACAACTGCCCGGAAGACAGGGAGTCATCTTTCTGACGCTGATCATCCTCGGACGAGGATTATCCCAGATCCCTTTTGCAGGTTCGATTGCATGCGCCGGTTCTGCGCTGATTTTAGCAACCTCCTGGCTGGGCTTCAGGGAACCTCTGGCACCAGTTGTATACCTGCTCATTGGCTTTATTCTGGACGCACTCTACCTGAATTTCCGAAAGGTGATGCCCTTTGTGATGGCAACTGTTATCTCGTGCGGTATCGGATGGATGTTCATCCCGCTGATTAAACTTGGAATTTCTTCGCTTACAGGTCTCTTTTTTACATCCTTCCGGTTCGGAATTCTATGGCCGGTAGCCACCCATCTCTTCTTTGGACTTACAGGCGGACTCCTTGGAGCAAGTATGCTGAAAGTCTCTGCTCATTTATTTAAAAAAGGGTAAGAAACATGAATTGTGGTTCATTGATGATAAAAATAGAATATCGATATGTTTATTTATACATATCGGTTTTCGTTTTGATATCTCTTTTGATACTGCATTCATGCAAGAAAGAGGCTGCCTCTCCCTTGCCGGATATAGCATTCAAAACCGATTCGGGATTTGTCTTTCAGGAGACAACACTTCCGATCGGGCAAACCATTTTGGTTGGAATTAGTGCGAACGGAGATGAAACCAATATCACTTTTTTTCATGTGGGATGGGATAATGGCCAGGCGCAAACGCTTCTCGACAGCGGCATGAACCAGTCCACATTTTCCTATGATCTATCCATTACCAAAACCGCCAGCGTAGTCGAAACATGGGAGTTTCTGGTAATGAACCGCAACCGGCAATTCAATTCCGTCAAACTCATACTCCATCGCGACTCATCCTCGCAATACGGATCCATTCAAACGATCCACGACCTTGTCCTCGGAGCCCAGGCCTATCCGGATGCAGGGAGTTTTTTCTCGCTCACGGCCAAAACAAGATACTTCCTGGATGAAGCGTTCCAGCATCAGGATTCGGTTGACATGATCTACTATTTCGATATCTACGATGCCACATTCTCTTCCCCGGCCGAATCGGATGCTCCGGCTCTCTTTACCGGTCCGACTGGGTTAGCCAACTGGACAATAAAAAACGAGACCCGGTATGACACCACTGAAATTGCTCCTGCCGATTTTGATCTCTCGTTAAACGACAGCCTCATTCTGGCTGCCTACGAACCCATAAACCTGAAACGAAAAGCCAAATATATTGAACCGGGCATGGTAATCTCTTTCCAGGACCCCAGAGGAAAACTTGGATTGATTCATGTCAAAGAGGTCGTTCCGGGACCTGCAGGATATGTATTGATTGACCTTAAAGTCCAGCAATAATCACGTATGAAAGCATCATCACTTTATAACGTATTCCTTCTGTTTGTTGTGGCATGCGTGATGACTCCTGCTGCGCAGGGCCAGAAAGTGATTGCAGGAACTGTCACAGACTGTAACAGTGGGAAACCACTTTCCGGAACAAATATCCAGATCCTGGGAGCCGGTCTGGGCACCTTCTCCGGAAGCGATGGCCACTTTATTCTTATCGCCCAAACGGGGGAAAGAATCAGACTCAGACTCTCCTTTGTAGGATACCTGAATCTGGAGCGAACCCTGCCATCCATAACAGGATCCGATACGATCAGAATCTCTCTATGCATGACGCCCGCCATTAACCTGATGGAGGAGTTGTTTGTAACAGCAACCCGTACGCCACAGAAACCTGCCGAAATTCCTGCTCGTATCGCTTCCATCCCGGCCAAAGAGATGATGGAGATGCCTGTAAACAATACCGATGAAATATTGCAACTGGTTCCCGGAATCAAGTTCGACCGCGATTTCGGTATCTTTTCAAAAAATTCAAGCGTCACCATGCGCGGACTAAACGGCTCTTACCGCGCCCTGATCCTCCTCGACGGAGTGCCGCTCAACAAGACAGATGGAGGGGGTATCAACTGGAACCGTCTGATCCCCGATAACATCGAACGGATTGAGGTGTTGAAAGGGCCTGTATCCGCCGTTTACGGAAGCAACGCAATGAGCGGCGTGATCAACATCATCTCTGAAAAACCATCATCTCCGTTTGAAGGAAAAGTGAAGGCATTTTATGGGACCTATCAGACGTTTGGCGGCCTCTTGAAACTTGGTGGCAGCCTGGTTGAAAAGGGGAAAGGTCTTTACTATTCTGTATCAGGTTTCTATCGTCAGGGAAAAGGTTACATTACCCAACCTGACTCGTCCCGAACTTCATTTGACACCAGCAGATATCTTAAGGAGGGAACACTCTCCGGGATGTTTGGATATCAGTTCAATGAACGGAACGGCCTTGAAATGGAATACAACTATTACAATGACATTCGCGGCGACGGAACCAAAATCTATGAACCGCTGGGAAGTTACAACCGTTACCCTACACACTTTGTCAGACTCTCTTCCCACAATGGCTGGGGGAAGTACAGCCTGCTTGCCAACGCATTTTACCAGCATGAAAATTACATCCGGCAAAATGAAACCATGAGTAAGAAAAGTGGGAAATACACCTTGTATGAAACAGACAGCAAACGTGTCGACTATGGCTTGTGGCTCAACCTGACCAACCAGATCAGGACCAATCAGGCCCTGACAGTGGGAATGGACCTGAAACAGGGCAGTGTCAATGCATCTGACACCTACTACACATCTTCCGACATTCTCACGAACAAGGGAACGATGTCGTTTTTCGCCCTGTTCGCCGAATATGAGATCAACCTGCTGAAATCCAGGATGACGCTGACCGGCGGTATCAGATGGGATATCGCCTGGTTCACGAATGGCTCCTTCACCATCGAATACCCATCCACGCTCTCTGAATTCATGACCACCTATCCCTCTGATTTTTCTGATGATACCTGGAATGCATTCAGTCCGAAGCTGGGAATCCGCTACAACTTCAATGCTTCACAGAGCCTCTACTTCTCCTATGCGCATGGGTTCCGCCCTCCCATCCTCGACGACATGTGCAAAAACGGAAATATCAGTAAAGGGTTCAAAATGGCAAACCCCGGATTGAAGCCTGAGACTCTTGATAACGTTGAAATCGGAGGCACTTTCACCCTCTTTAAACGCGTGGTACTGGAACCTTCAGGGTATCTCTCCTATGGAAGGGATTTCCAGTATTTTGTCAGCAACGGCGACAGTGTTTACACCGGTGGCAGCAACCTGAAGCCGGTTATGCAACGCGACAACATCAGCGGTGTCAGGATCCTGGGTGCCGAAATCTCCGTGACAGTGCCCATCATCAACAGCCTGTCGTTTATTGCAAACTACGCGTACAACGACTCCCGGATAACCAAATTCGATACGTTGAAAAATCCGGGAAAAGATCTTTCGGGAAAATACCTGATGGAGGTTCCGGATAATCAGGCATTTGCAGGAGTACTCTTTACACCCCGATGGCTCAGCGCCGCCCTCACCTGCCGATACCTTGGTCCCCAATGGATTGATGATGAAAATACAGCGAAAACCAATGGCTATTTCACCATGGATTTCAAAGTATCACATATCTTTTTTGATCAACTTACTGCTGGTATTACCATCCAGGATCTGATGAACAGGCAGTGGGTGGATAGCAAAGGACAACTGAGTCCGGGCAGGTTTATTCTGCTGAATTTATCCTATCGTTTCACCAAATGACAATCAATAATCAACTAATCTCCAGTAAAACAACATCCTCATGAAACAGATTTTTGCATTCGTTTTTCTATTCTTACTTGGGACCTCAGTATCCCTGGGCCAGGTTACTTTAGCCCAATGGACATTCCCTACAGGCAACGATGCCGATAGTATGGCTGATGGCGGTATCGCTGCCAATCTGAACAAAGCCATTCGTACCGATGGTGGCACGGGTGCCATTGATTTCTCCAAGAACGGTTTTACTACCAAAGCTGCACAGGCAACCGGCTGGAACGATGGGGCAGATCTTAAATGCTGGGTGGTTGAGATCACCACAACCAATTACGACCAACTGGAGGTCTCTTCCAAACAGCAATCGGGCGGTAATAACCCAGGTCCACGCGATTGGAAGCTCCAATACAGGTTGGCAGTTTCAGGGATCTGGACTGATGTTCCGGATGGCGTTTATGAGGTTCAGAACGACTGGACAACCGGAGTTCTTGATGCCGTTGAGCTGCCAGCAGAGTGCAAAAACCAGCCCTCCCTGTTTCTCAGATGGGTGATGACAAGCAATACAAACTCGGCCGGAAACCCGGTTGAAGCTTCAGGGATTGACAAGATCGATGACATTGTCATCATCGGTGAACTGATCAACACGGCCATTACTGAAGTGGAAAATACGCTCTCCCTTACCGTGTATCCCAATCCATGTTCAAATCGGCTAACTGTGGCATCCCTGGAGAAGATCTCTTCCATCGTTGTCATGGATGCATCGGGTCGTGTGGTAATGAAATCCGAACCAAACGGACACAACTTTTCACTTGACGTTACCCAACTGCCTGTCGGGTTTTATCTGATCCGTGCAACAACGCAAAACTCGATTTTGACAACGGCAAGGTTCTTCCGTATTGACGAATGAATCGTTATTACTTATACAGGCAAAGATAGGCAGTCTCTTCAGCGATCTCCAGCTTGAATTTTGAATCCTTTGGAACAATAAAGGTGTCGAAAGGACGATAAGATTTCCACTCTGTTTCTCCGGGGAGAAGGACATTCATCCGTCCCGAGACAACTGTCACGTATTCGACACTTGATGTTCCGAACTCGTAGGCTCCTGGCGCCATCAAACCAATTGTAGCAGGACATTCCGTTGTGTTGAAGGCCATCGATTTGACCTTCCCGTCAAAGTATTCATTCGTCTTAAACATACAGAAATTTTTCATCAAAGATATCAGAATATTTCACCATTTCACCATTTATTCACAATTCGCTACCTCGCTACTACGCTACTTCGCTATTTCACTTTTTACTGTACCTTCGTCATATAATTCTCTCTCATGAAAAATCATCCAACATTGGTTGTCATCGGTGGCGGCTTCGGAGGCATCGAACTGATTAAGAAACTTCGGAACAAACCCTTTGACATCATCCTTGTCGACCGCAACAACCATCACACCTTTCAACCATTGTTATACCAGGTGGCATCGTGCGGACTGGCCGATGTTTCCATCACTTCCCCTTTCCGAAGGATTTTCAGAGGGGTTAAGAATTTCAGATTCCGTATGGCCGATGTCTCGCGGATTGATCCGGAGAAGCAGCTCATCATTACTGACATCGGAGAGATCCCCTACGACATCCTGGTAATTGCTACCGGATCCACCAGCAACTTCTATGGAAACCAAAACCTGGAGAAGAACTCTCTTTCACTGAAATCGGTTGCCGACGCTCTCACTATCCGGAACACCCTGCTCCGTGAGTTTGAAGAGGCGATCACCCGAAGTCACGTTGACGACAAAAAGGTCCTGCTCAACTTTGTCATAATTGGGGCCGGATCAACGGGAGTGGAAATTGCCGGATCGCTGGCTGAGTTCAAAAAACACATCGTTCCTTTCGACTATCCCGAACTTGATCCGGGATTGATGAACATCCACCTGATCGAGGCCGCCGACAGGGTTCTTCCCATGATGACGAAAAAATCTTCGGAAAAGGCAGATGAATATCTGACGAAGATGGGAGTCAAGGTTTGGTTGAACACAAAGGTGCAGGATTACGACGGCCTAAATGTGACGCTTACCGATGGAACGGTGCTGCGTTCGGTGGCATTCATCTGGTCGGCCGGGGTAAAAGGGGCAGTTATCGAGGGCCTGAAGCCTGATTCCATTTTCAAAGGGAACCGGTATGTTGTGGATGTATACAATAAGGTCAACGGATATGACAACATCTATGCATTAGGGGACGTAGCAGCCATGATTTCGGATAAGCGGCCTGCCGGCCATCCCCTTCTCGCCCTTCCCGCAATCCAGCAAGGTCATAATCTCGCACGGAACCTGCTCAGTACACGTGAAGGAAGGCCACTGAATCCATTCACCTACAACGACCTTGGCATCATGTCTACCATCGGGAGGAACCAGGCGGTAGCTGAACTGCGTTTTGGCAGGTTCCACGGATTCATCGCGTGGTTCATGTGGATGTTCGTTCACCTGATCCGGCTCGTTGGCTTCCGGAACCGGTTGTCAATCCTGTCCGACTGGATCTGGAATTACTTTACTTACGAATATACGTTCAGAATTATCAGTCAGCCTTTTCGAAAGACGAGATGCCGCGATTGTGAGGAGTGATCAGCAAGCCTGCTCGCAATTCGTCTGACCCCGGATGGCAAATCTTGCCAGCATGGCAAAAAGGATTCCGAGGATCACCCCTACAACAATTCCGGCCAGAATATCCCCCGGATAGTGGACCCCCAGATAGATGCGAGAATAAGCCATAATGGAAGCCCAAACAAGCAGAAGAGGTAAAATCCAACGATATCTTCGTCTTAAAAGAAGAATCAAAAAGATGGCTATGGCAAAGTTGGTTGATGCATGCGCTGAGAAAAAACCGTATTGGCCTCCTTTGTAATCATTAACCGAATGAACCAGGTTCTCAATCTCCGGTTCGTGTGAGGGACGTAACCGTTGCGTTCCGTATTTCGACACGTTAGCCAACTGGTCGGAAGCTGCTATCATCAATGCAACTGCAATGACGACAGTGATTGTTTTCCACTTGAACTCCCTCACAAGAAGAACCAAAACTAACAGGTAGAGGGGAATCCAGATGATCGGGTTGGTCGCATACCAGAAAAATTGATCGAAAAATGGAGAATGCAACCCATTGAGGGTCAGAAACAGGGATTGGTCAAGGTTCATCAGAGCTTCCGGCATATTGTCACCACAGATTGTGCGGATTACACAGATTGGTTCAGTTCATTCCACAGCATCTCTTTGAGCTTCTCGAGGCCCGTCTTTTTATGCGAGGAGATAAACACATAGGGCAGGTCCGGCAACTCCTTCTTCAGTTCGCCAGTGATCTCGTCATCCGCCAGATCGGCTTTTGTGAGAGCCAGAATCCTTGGTTTGTCAAGCAATTCCGGATTATAGAGTTTCAATTCATTTAGCAGAATCCTGTACTCTTCACGGATGTCGGCACAATCGACCGGAATCATGAAGAGCAGAAGCGAGTTTCGTTCAATGTGCCTGAGGAAACGTAGCCCGATCCCTTTTCCTTCATGCGCCCCTTCAATGATGCCTGGAATGTCAGCCATCACAAAAGAGCGGTTGTCGTGATAACTAACGATACCCAGGTTTGGAACAAGTGTGGTGAACGGGTAATCGGCTATCTCTGGTTTAGCGGCGGAGATCACAGAGAGAAGTGTGGACTTCCCGGCATTTGGAAATCCAACCAACCCCACATCTGCAAGTATTTTCAATTCGAGAATGAACCATCCCTCAACTCCCGGTTCTCCGGGTTGAGCATACCTGGGAGCCTGGTTTGTTGAGGATTTGAAGTGATCGTTCCCAAGGCCGCCCCTCCCTCCGGGCACCAATTTGATCATCTGTTCATCCTCGGTAATCTCACAAAGGAATTCACTGGTTTCGGCATCACGGGCCACTGTGCCAAGAGGGACATCGATGATTACGCTTTTCCCGTTAGCACCGGTCATGAGGCTTCGGGCTCCATGTCCGCCATGACCCGCTTTGAGATGCTTGGTAAATTTCAGGTGCAGGAGTGTCCAGAATTGCTTCTTTCCCCTGAGTATAATGTCTCCTCCTTTTCCGCCATCTCCGCCATCTGGGCCACCTTGCGGATTGCCCCTCGTTCTGAGAAAATGTGCCGAGCCTGCTCCCCCGTTTCCGGAAGCGCAGAAGATTTTTACATAATCAACGAAATTGGAATCTGACATATTTTCAATACCTGTTGTCAATCACATTACATAGGGAAGCAAAGACATCCTCGATCGTGCCGACACCGGGCACTCCAACAAAGATTCCTTTCTTTTTATAAAATTCGATGAGAGGTTGTGTATAATTCCGATAGATAATCAGGCGGTTCTTGATCACCTCCACCGTATCATCCGTCCTGCCCTGTTCGATAGCCCTGTTCACCAACCGACGAAGCAACTCCTCAGCCGGAACTTCCAGGGCAATCACCTTGGCCACTTTACAGTCCTGACGGTTCATCATTTCGTCTAACGCCTCAGCCTGTCTGAGGGTTCGGGGAAATCCATCAAAGACAAACCCTTTCGCTCCCTTGTGTTTTGAGCATGTATTTTCTAACAGTTCAATAAGAAGGTCATCTGAAACCAGCTCTCCCCTGGCCATAACATCCTTCACCTTCATGCCAAGGTCGGTCTTTAGCCTGATCTCTTCGCGCAAAATATCCCCAGTGGATACATGGATCAGCTTGTAAAATTTTGCCACGCGAGCAGCCTGTGTCCCTTTTCCGACACCGGGAGGACCAAAAAAAATCAAATTTAGCATAGTTTCGATTTTTCGCTTTGCCGCGTCACTACGTTCCTCGCAGTGACACATTTCGCATTTGTCTTTTCTTTAATTTCGATTAATTCTCCAACTTATATATCTCCGGCAAGTTCCTTCCATAGCCGTCGTAATCCAGGCCATAACCAACAATAAAATCATTGGGAATTTCCATTCCAAGGTAATCGATGTTGAATGATTTTATAAAAGCTTCCGGCTTCAGGAAAAAACAGGCAAGTTTTACCGATGCAGGTTGATAGTTGTTTAAATCACGAAGCAGGTGATCCATCGTTATCCCTGAATCTACAATATCTTCCACAACTATGATGTGACGTCCGTTAATCTCTTCATTTAACCCGATCAGTTCCTTTACATCCTCGGTTGTTCTGGTCCCAGCGTAAGAAGCATATTTTACAAAGGAGATCTGACATGGGATTGTCAGCTCCCTTATCAAATCGGCAGCAAAGATAAACGCACCGTTTAACACAGCTAACAAAAGAGGATTCTTTCCCTTATAATCCATATTAATCCGGGTGGAAATCTCCTGAACGCCCTTCATTATCTTCTCTTCTGAGATAAACCTCCTGAACACCTTATCCTTGACCTCAACAATTTCCATCAGCCATTTATTACGCAACTGTTACAAAATAAAGAAGAAAATATTAATTTCGCCTAGTAAAACGAAAAATAGTTCCCCATGAAGCCAACTGTAAGCATCATCATGGGCAGTACATCCGACCTTCCGGTGATGGAAGCTGCTGCCAAATTCCTGAACGATATGCAGGTCCCTTTCGAGATCAATGCCTTGTCGGCTCATCGTACTCCGGAAAAGGTAGAAGCCTTTTCAAAAGGCGCACATGACCGTGGCATCAAGGTAATCATTGCCGCTGCCGGGATGGCAGCCCATCTGCCTGGGGTGATTGCCTCCATGACAACCCTTCCGGTTATCGGGGTTCCAATCAACGCATCTCTCGACGGACTGGATGCCTTGTTGGCCATCGTTCAGATGCCTCCGGGAATACCGGTGGCTACAGTGGGAATTAACGGAGCGCAAAATGCAGCTATTCTTGCCGTTGAGATGCTCGCTCTCTCCGATGAAGCTATCCACGGGAAGATGGTGAAGTTCAAGGAAGATCTCAAGAAGAAGATTGTGAAGGCCAACGAAGATTTAGCCGGGATCAAATTCGAATTCAAGGTGGGTTGACCCATCTTCTGAATCCATCATTGACCCCATAGGCCAGAATAACTCCGAACACCAGTCCCCCCAACACATCACCCGGATAGTGCACTCCGAGTGCCATCCGCGAATAGGCAACAAGGATTGCCCACAGGATTGCCGGTATCTGAACAGACCTTCTCCGGTATAACAAAGCGACAGTTGCAGCAACAGCAAAGGCTTCCGTGGTATGTCCTGAAGGGAATGATGTCCCTCCACCCAGCGTGAGTTTTTCTATGGATTCATGGGCCTTGAAAGGACGGGTCCTCTTCACGGTGTTTTTTACTGCAAAGGTTATCAGGCCAGCGAGAAAAAGGACCAGCCCTATCTGCACCATTCTTGTCACACCATTACGGCTGAACCTTGAAAAAATTCCAATCGCCAGGATAATTCCGAAGCTTATATAAGTTGTGGCTGTTGAAAAGAGTGAAAGGACTCCATCCAGCGACTCGATCCGGTGATTCTGGATCCATTCAAGAAGTGTGATATCCAATGATGCGAACATGTTTCTCACCGTTTTCTGATAATCATCAACCCGTCTCTGACTGGCAACATCAGATTTTCTACCCGTTCGTCGTGGTGAACCCGTTCGTTGAAATCGATGATCCCCAACGTATCTTTATCCCGGTTTTTCTGTGGATCAAGCACTTTCCCATCCCACAGAACATTGTCGGCTACGATAAATCCTCCGGGCCGTACCTGCGGCATCACGAGATTGTAGTATACGGTGTACCTG
>JACZJJ010000024.1 GCA_014860625.1 Bacteroidales bacterium
ATGCAAAGAGATCTCCGTCGTTGTTGATAAAAACAGGAAGTTTAAAATGTTCGTGTAGCATCGGCCCCAGGGCAACTCCGCCTCTGAACAGTGGCAGGTTCTGAAGATCTCCGATGATGCCGTTCAGGTAATCGGCTGGGCCGGGGAAAGCAAAGCTGATGGCAACTGGCTCTTCATGAAGCGATGATTTTACCTCCTCAAACCCCTGGATGATATTCTTCAGGATGACCTCAAGCGACTCTCCCGACGATTTGATGTATACAGGTGAAACAATCTCCTGGTTTGCCCTGATGACAGAAAAGACAAAATTGGTCCCCCCGGCATCCAGGGTGAGTACAGTGCGGGGATCAGTGGAATAATTCATAATTCTTAATTCCTCATTCTTAATTGATTAGTGTGCTTCCAGCCAGTTGTTCCCGGTGCTCATATCGATGACTACCGGAATATCCAATGGTATGGCTGCCGGCATCTTGTCGAGAAGAATCTCCTTAACAACAGCTGCCTCTTCAAGCAGGGTATCAAAGACAAGTTCGTCATGTACCTGCATGATCATCTTAGATTTGAGTGTTCGTTTTTCGAATTCGTTGAAGATGCTGATCATGGCGATCTTGATCATGTCGGCCGCTGTTCCCTGAATCGGGGCATTGATGGCGTTTCGTTCGGCAAACCCTCGCACATTTCCATTTCCCGAGTTAATATCGCGGAGGTAGCGTCTACGGTGCATCATTGTCTCGACATACCCGTGCTCCCTGGCAAATTCGATTGTCTCATCCATGTATCTCCGAATGCCGGGATATTCGGCAAAGTACTGATGAATGATGTCAGATGCCTCCTGCCGGGGGATATTCAGCCGTTCCGACAACCCAAAAGCCGACATTCCGTAGGCTATCCCAAAATTGACAGCCTTTGCTTTCCCACGCATCTCGCGGGTTACCTGATCGATTGGAAGGCTGTAAATTTTCGCTGCTGTGGCAGTATGGATGTCTTTCCCTGCCCTGAAGTCTTCCATCATGGCAGGATCCTGGCTGAGGTGTGCAATAATCCGCAACTCGATCTGTGAGTAGTCGGCCGAAAGGAGGGTGTAGTTTTCGTTTCGTGGCACAAAGGCTTTCCGGATCTCCCGTCCCCTCTCCGTACGGATGGGGATGTTCTGGAGGTTTGGGTTGTTTGAGCTCAGCCGGCCGGTTGCTGCCACCGCCTGATTGTAGGAGGTGTGGATCCGGCCGTCGCGGGGATTGACAAGTGTTGGGAGCACATCTACATAGGTGGAGGTTAGTTTTGTGAGGGAGCGGTAGTCCAGGATTTTTGAAATAATGGGATGTTTGCTGACCAGTTTTGACAGGATATCTTCACCGGTGGAGTACTGTTTGGTTTTGGTCTTTTTCGGTTTTTCCACGATCACAAGTCGGTCAAACAGCACTTCACCCAACTGTTTTGGCGAAGAGATATTGAATTCAACTCCGGCATCCGAATAGATCTCCTGCTCCACCTTCTGAATTTCATGCGTTAACTCCAGCGAATAATTCTCAAGGGCTTTGCTGTCAATCTTAACACCCTCAGCCTCCATGGAGGCCAGCACCGGGATCAGGGGAACTTCGATCTCATCAAACAGCTTACGGGTGCCTGTCTCGGTCAGCATCGGTTCAAATACCTCCTTCAGCTGCCAGGTGATATCCGCATCCTCGGCCGCATACTCCTTGACAGTTCCCGTATCAACCATGCGCATGCTTAGCTGGCTGCTGCCTTTCTTTCCGATCAGGGATTCAATGGGGACAGGGGAGTAGTTGAGGTAACTTTCAGCGAGAAAGTTCATGTTGTGCCTCATATCAGGCTGCAGGAGGTAATGAGCGAGCATGGTGTCAAACAGGGGACCGCGAACTTCAATATCATACCATTTCAGGATGGCGATGTCAAATTTCAGGTTCTGTCCGGTCTTGCCGATAGCCGTATCTTCAAAAATTGGTTTGAAACCGGAAAGCAGCTGCTGGGCTTCGTGATAGTTCGCCGGAACCGGCATGTACCAGGCCTCGTGCGGATGCCAGGAGAAGGAGACCCCGACAAGCTCAGAGTCGTTGGGATCGAGCCCGGTGGTCTCGGTATCAAAGCAAAAAGAGGCTTGTTTTTGGAGCAATGAAAGCAGTTCGGACTGAGTTTCAGGCGTGTCGGCCAGTCGGTAGTCATGAGGAGTGGTATCAATGGTAGCGAAGGGTGCGAAGTCTGTTTCGGAGAAAAGACTGGAAGCTGGATGCTGGATGCTGGAAGCCGATTTCACCCCTAAATCCCCTAAAGGGGACTTGCTCCCTTCGGGGAACTTATTGTGCAATCCAATGCCCTGTGCCCTGTGCCCTGTGCCCTGTGCCTTTTCTTCGTCCTTCGTCCCTCGTCCTTCACTGCCCACTGCCGACTGGGTTGATAGCCATGTAAAATACCGTTGTCCGAATGTCCTGAATTCGAGCTCATTGAATAGCTCCTTCAGGCCCTCAATATCGGGTGGCCCCATCTTCAGATTCTCTTCCTCAAATGCAATGGGGACATCCAGAATAATGGTAGCCAGCCCTTTCGACATCAGGGCCTGATCCCCAAACTCCTCGACCTTCTCTCTCCACCTGGGGTTTGAGATCGTTGCTGCGCTGGCTACAAGGTTCTCCACCGAACCGTATTCGGCAATCAGTTTTTTTGCTGTAACCTCCCCGAATCCCGGGATGCCAGGGATATTGTCAGAGGCATCCCCCCACAATCCGAGAATATCCTTCACCTGTTCGGGGCGTTCAATCCCGAACTTCTCGCAAACCTCTTTCACGCCCATGATCTCCGCCTTGTTGCCGAATTTTGCCGGTTTGTACATCAGGGTGTGTTCTGTTACAAGCTGGCCGAAATCCTTATCAGATGTCATCATGAAGGTAGTGAACCCGTGAATCTCGGCCTGCTTTGCGAGGGTTCCGATCACATCATCGGCTTCATATCCGTCCAAAGCCAGGATGGGGATATTCATCGCTGCAATGAGCCGCTGGATGAGAGGGATGGAGGTTACGATATCTTCCGGGGTCTCCTGCCGGTGGGCTTTGTAGAAGTCGAACTCCTCATGCCTCACCGTTGGGGCATAGGTGTCGAAAGCTACGCCGATATGGGTAGGGGCCTCATTTTTGATCACATCCAGCAGAGTGTTTGCAAAACCTAGAATAGCGGAGGTATTGACCCCTTTGGAGTTGATTCGTGGATTTTTATTCAGGGCATAATAGGCCCGATAGATGAGGGCCATGGCATCCAGGAGAAAGAGTTTCTTTGAATTCATAGAGGTTGTTTGCCTGACAAAGATAGCGGAAAAACCTGGTACCGTGTCAGCTGACTTCCCTTTTAACAATCCACTGTTTATATCTTCGGTGCCTTTTCCAAAGAATCCTCTCTTTCTTTTATACATTTAGACCAGCGAACATTTGTATTCATCTCATACAAAGCCAATGGTAAAGAAAGCAACGAAGGAGAAGAAGATCTTTGTACTCGACACCAGCGTAATCCTCTATAACCACAACGCGCTGACTAATTTTGAGGATAATGACGTGGCAATTCCCATCACTGTGCTGGAGGAGCTCGACAATTTCAAGAAGGGAAATGACATCATCAACTTTGAAGCCAGGGAATTTATCCGGATCCTGGATAAACTTTCGAACAGGTCGACACTTACCCGATGGATCTCCCTGAAAAACCAGAAAGGAGGCAAGTTCAAAGTGGTGATGAATGAGAAGAGTGAGCTGGATGCGAACAAAGTCTTTGGAGAACATAAGGCCGACCATAATATCCTGAATGCCGCCCTGATCATGATTCAGGAAAATCCGGGAAAGGAGGTGATCCTTGTCTCCAAGGATATTAACCTTCGCCTGAAAGCGAAAGCGTTAAACATCAACGCCGAGGATTATCAAACAGGGAAAATCAAGGACCTGGATATGCTTTATTCAGGAAAATCCCTGATTGAAAACATCGAGAAACCGGTGATCGACATGATCTATGAAAACGGATTTTGCCTGCCCGAAGATGTCGGCGTGATCAATCCCATTCCCAACCACTATTTCATCCTCAAGAATGGGAAGAGCTCTGTGTTGGCTTTCTACAATCCACAAACAGAGCGTATTGAGAAGCTTGAGAAGCACCCCTGCTACCGGATTTTGCCACGCAATGCCGAACAGGTCTTTGCCCTCCATGCAATCCTCAACCCGGAGGTCAAGCTCGTAACCCTGCAAGGGATCGCCGGTACCGGAAAAACTCTTCTTGCGCTGGCAGGGTCTCTTGAACAGAAGCGGAATTTCAAGCAAATCTACCTTGCGCGGCCGATTGTTCCGTTAAGCAACAAGGACATTGGATACCTGCCAGGCGATATCAAATCGAAGCTAAATCCATACATGGAACCCCTTTGGGATAACCTGAAATTCATCCAGAACCAATACAATGAAAAGGATAAGGAGTTTAAAGCCATCACCGAAGCGATCGACAAGGAGAAGCTGACGATTACTCCTCTGGCCTATATTCGCGGACGTAGCATTTCGAATGTTTTCTTCATCGTTGATGAAGCGCAGAACCTCACACCCCATGAGGTGAAAACCATCATCACAAGAGCCGGTGAAAACACCAAGATCATATTCACCGGAGATATCTTTCAGATTGACACCCCATACCTGGATTCCCAGAGTAACGGATTGTCGACACTGATCGACAAGATCAAACACAATCCCATCTATGCCCACATCCGGCTTGAAAAGGGTGAGCGGTCGGAACTGGCTAACTTAGCGAATGAGTTGCTCTAATTAGAAGAGTGAATATTTTACGGATACTTTGAATGTCATTCCAGGGTTCAGCCTAAGGAAGTACTGATCGGCTGCCTCATAGGATTTATAGACAGATTCTTTTTTTGCATTCAGGATGTTTTCAACCTTCAGTCCAACCTGAACACGTTTTTTCTTTCCAAAATTTTTATTAGCATTGAAATTCAGGCTATTAAATGGCTTGGTGTAGATATCGGGACGGTCCACCATTCCAACGTATTCAAGGGTTAATCCCTGCACGTTGTAGTAGAGTCCGGCTTCGAATTCATTCCAGAAGCCATTTTTCCCGCCATTGTAGGATAATCCGCAGTTGATCACGTATGGAGCCTGACCAGCCATCGCCCTGTATTCACTGATTGACTGACCTGTGCGTGCATTAGCCAGCCGGGATTCATACTCTGTAGTGCTGAGTTTGATCCGGGATTTTACGTAGGTAAAATTTGCTGTAAACTGGAATTTTTCCAAAGCCTTTGCAATCAGATCCAGATTAAGCCTGAGTTCCAGCTCTCCACCAAACACTTGTCCATCCCCAACATTGCGGGGCTGGAAGGCTCCTTGCAGTGTTGCATACTGGACAATCTCGATGGGACTGATAAAACGTTTGTAAAATCCACTGACTGAAATTGTTTGTCTGCTCCTTGGAAACCACTCCCAGCGAAGATCGAAATTGTGGATGTTTGTGCTTTTCAGGTTCCCGTCCCAGTAAACGATTCCTGCTGCATCATTGGCATCACGGAATAGCCCACCGATAAATGTCCTGCCACTGATGGGATCAAAGATTTCAGCATACGAAAGCTCCTTGAATGATGGCCTGGCTATCGTCATAGCGTATGACAGCCGAAGGTTCTGTTTTTCGGTTAGTGAATAGATCAGGTTTACAGAGGGGAAGAAATTGTTATCCTCAAGCACTTTTTCGTTATCGAGCTTATGAATACCTAGTTGATCCTGACCAGTATACCGCTGAACATAGTTCTCAAATCTGACTCCTAGGATGGTTTTCAGGTGTTTGAAAACATTGATTTCAAAGGATAGATAACCTGCAGCATTGTTGACATTTGAATTGAACTGGTTTGGATTTACTGGAATAAATGAAGCGTCGTATGTTGTCCCGCGGTTTACATTGCTGTCAATAGGCCAGAGATTTTCAGGGTAGAAAAGTTCGTCCGGATTCCCGGTAAGGGTGACATTCCGAATGTTGAACGCAAAACTGCGGATGGCGAAGTCCCGTTCCTTGTAAGTAAAGGCGCCACCAAACTTCAGGATGGATTTCTGGTTCTTCATCTTAAATGTCTTGGTTACATCAATCGTTGCGGGGATGTTGACCTCTTTGAGGCTCCGCCAGATCCTTTCAGGGAATCCCGACTCGGTCCCGATGATGTAAGCGCCACCGTCAGTAATATACCGCGTGAATCGGATGTCGGGATCATTCATGGTGGAACGGGTGGGGGAGAGTTTCCAGACAATTTCCCAGTTGTCGTCACCGAAGAGGTGTTTCCCATCGATGAAAATATTTGTCATGGCTCGTTCACTGTAACCCAGGTTGTGTTGAAATCCGGAAAAATTGCTTCCCTGGTCGGCACCGATGTAATCAAAAATCCCTGCACTCGACTCCCCATTCTGAAGGTGCAAAAGGTTTAACCGGTATTTGGATTTTTTTGTCTTGATAGCAAATCCGGCAAGGCCTCCGAGGAGCACATTGTTTTCTCCAAGGTTACCTTTCTGGAATTCGCGGAGTTCCATCTCCGTAACATTGGGATCGGATGAGAGGCCGTAATGACCATATTCCGCATTTTTGTAGAAATCGGTATTATTTTTATATGAGATAGCGACGTTGTAACCAAATGTAACTTTTTTACCTGGGATCTGGTCTCCGATGGAGAAGCCCATGCTATAATCCATGAAACTGGTCTGCGTGTGGGCAGCCATGGTGGGGTTGAATGACTCGAGGATCTCCTGGTAACGCATCCCCTGGGCTCCATAGGGATCGGTGACTACATCGGCATAAAAGGGGATGTTGCTGGTAGCCGGAATCTTTCTCGTACCATCATCAAAGCCTAGGAAATCGGTGTTTCCACCTTTATAGGTAAGATAATTTTTATTGAAGTGTGATCCGGGATTGTATCCGGCACTGATGCTGATACCCCCCTGTTTCTCTTCCGGTAAATCCTTCACCGTGATATCGATGACTCCCCCGGTAAAATCGGCCGGAAGGTCGGCAGTGAATGATTTATAAACAATGATATTGTCAATGATATTAGTAGGAAAAATGTCCATCTGTAAGGTGTTCCGATCGGGATCGAGGCCGGGAATGTCCATCCCATTAAGCATCGTCTTGGTGTACCGGTCACCCAGTCCGCGAACATAGACATATTTACCTCCCTCAACGGAGAGTCCGGGCACCCGTTTCATGGAGGAAGCTGCATCGGAATCGCCTATTTTCCTGAAGTTTGCCGCAGATATGCCGTCGATCACGTTGGCAGACTTCATCTTCATCATAAGCAAGGCTGTTTCGGTGTTGCGCACAACCTTGGCAGTGATGGTGACTTCGTTGAGTTCAATTGATGACTCCTTGAGGCGCAGGTTGTCAAGGAGGGTGACCTCACCCGATTTAACCTCCAAGTCTTTGATGAGCATTGTTTCATACGAGATATAGGAGACTCTAAGGGTGTAATCACCAGGGGGCACCTCCAGGCTGAATTTCCCGTCGAGGTCTGTCAGCGTTCCCATTGTTGTTCCCTCCAGGAAAATGGTAACCCCCGGTAGGCTTTCCCCCAACCCATCGTCGAATACCGTTCCCCTGATAAAACCATTCTGGCCTTGTACAAGTGAGACAAGCAAAAGTGAAATGAGAATTGCAAATAGCTTAATTGATTGCATGATGTATCCTTCTGGTATTTCTGTTTATGTGTGAAACCTCGCAGGTTTTTGCCACCTGCGAGGTTTGTATTTCAGGCTGTTTTCAGTTGCAGTGATTAAAACCCACTCAGCTCACCGGCTGCAGCTGCCCATGACCACCCCTGGAACACAGAAGCATTTGCTCCAACGGTATTGGCACCTTCTGCAACAACGGTTACGTAGGCATCTGAACCATCTTTAAAGAAATCGGTTACAGCAAATCCGGCAGGGATTGTAGCCTGAAGATTTGAGGCATTCAATCCAACGGGATTCAGGTCAAAATCCTGTCCCTCTTTTATTCCGAAGAAATAGATGTTACTCATGGTTACAAGTGAATTGTCATCGAGGTCAACGAGGCCCTGAGCATCATCGGCGCGGGCAGAACCATTTATAAGTGTATGGCTGTCTTCCATGGCGCCTTCCGGGCCGTCAAGCTCGAAACACTCATCGAAAGGGTTGATAATGATGAAATTATCGAGAGTGCCTCCCCATGATTGGTCGGTATCTACGGCATCATCACCAACATTCCAGAAGATTACATTAGTCACGTTTACTTTACCGCCAAACCACTCAATTCCATCATCCTGGTTGGCAACGATCTCAATGTTTTCGATCACAGTACCAGAACCAACACCACCAAGGGTCAGACCATTGATCTCGTTTCCTTCTCCGATATTGGTACCACCGTGGCGAATTGATAAGTATCTGATCACACCGGAGTTATCGGTTGGGTTGTCACCACCATAAAGTCCGTTCGGATCTGAAGGAGGAATCCCTTCGATCTGCACCGAGGGGGCATCTGCCGAGATAGGAGCATAGCCAAGAATCAAAACTCCTCCCCAGAGACCATTGAGGTTGGGGTCGAGATTCGGACTGGCGATTTGGCCTGGCTGGATCTGGTCAGCAACCGATGTGAAAATGATGGGGGATGTTGCTGTCCCTTCAGCCATGAGTTTTCCACCACGGGCAATCAGGAGGGCAGTGGCATTTGCCCCTGTTCCGGCCTGGCCCTTCACCACGACGCCGGGTTGAATTGTCAAGGTAGCACCTGATACAACAGCGATCCGACTTTCAAGAATATAAGTTTTACCGGTTTCCCAGGTTGTGTTCTCTGTGATATTGGCAGTAACATGGAATACCAGCTGCTCTTCCACAATATTAATAACGGCAGTGGCAACTCCCATCTGACGTTCGTTATCGGTTACCGTGAGAACAACAGAACCCGCTCCTACATTGGTGCCGGCAGTATATGTTATTACAACTGATCCGGAAGAGGATCCGGCCGATCCGGTCGTTTTAATAACAGCTGTTCCACCGGTGGCAACGAGCGTGGCGGCATTGAATCCACCATCGGTTGTATAGTTAAATGTCAGGTCAACGGCAGTTTCCTTCTGAACCTCTGCGGTGGCAGGAGCCGTTACGGAGGGAAGTTGTTTTGTCTCGTCCTTTTTACATGAAGTGAATCCAACGAGCAGGGCAATCATGATTGCACCTGTAATTTTTAAGTAGTTGATTTTCATTGTCTTTCGATTTGGTTTGTGTAACAATTTGTATACTGCAAAGAACACCATATTACACTGCATGAATATGAACGAATTGTTAAGCTATCTTTAAGAAATTGTATAGAAAATCAACCCGAAAACCATTGGAAAAAGGTAAGTAACAAATTGCTGAAAGCAAATGAAACTTATGCAGATAATTAAATAGGAAAGTAACTAATTACCCGTGTGTTGAATTGATGAAGGAAAAAATCAAGATATAAATCTCTGCGTTAGGATTGTCGACAGGAGAGGATCTGATCAATCGTATGTTTGCTTATTAACAAGCTTGCCGGTTTCGTCCCAGATGTACCAGGTCCCTTTTTTCTCACCCGATTTATAATACATCTCAAAACGCTTTTGACCAGTGTCATCCCAAACATACCAGAAGCCATTTTTCAGCCCGTTCCTAAAATTTGCTTCGGCAGTCTTTACTCCCTGACTATTCCAGGTGATCCAGGTCCCGTGTTTGACCTCCTTTTTAAAGCTGCGCTGCTCCTGGATGGTTCCGTTTTCAAAAAACAGGGTTGTGATTCCATCGATCAGTCCCTTTTTTACCTGCTTTTCAACTTGCGGATTTCCATTCTCATAATATTCCCGGTATGTTCCGGTGAAGAGAGATCCATCGGGATTACAATATTTGTTCCCCTTAATGATGATTTCCTGCGCGGCACCAGATAGCGCCATAAGAAGAAGCAACAAACTTGATGCAATTATTTTTTTCACGCTATTCAAATTAATTATTCGCCTGATATTTTGCAAAACTAGGTAAAATTTTCACCTTAGTGTTTCAATGATAAAAGACGATCCCTTTGGAGATACAGAATTCATGCAGCTGATTCCAAAGGGACGTCTAACAAAAACCTGAAGGATTATCAGGGCTCTACCGATTCAAGTTGGACCGATAGAGTATTTTGGACCGAACGCTGAACATCAAGGGAGACCACTTTATCTTTGTATGAGATGCAGCTGACCTTCACTTCATATTGGCCGGGCTGTAATCCGTCCAGTGAAAATGTTCCGTCGGGGTTGGAGTAAATTTTTGTATCTGTATCTGTCATCTGAATGGTTACACCAGGGAGGGTTTCATTTGTGATTTTGTCTATCACTGTCCCCAAAACTGATAATGTGGTGGGTCCACTTGCTTTCGATGATTCATTCTCGGCAAAGAGGGTTGCAGTAGCTACAAAAACCAATGTTGCCAGTAGAAAATATCTGATGTTTTTCATGGTGATTAATTTTGGTGTAAAAGTACTTTCTCTGAAGAACCTGGCTGTTAACAGAGGATTAATTGAAGATTAATTAATTGTTAATAAAAGAGGATTATCAATTTCCTTCGCTTATCCATTTATCCTTATTTTTACGCGAAAAATGATCCCATGGAAATCTTTTACCTGTTCATTGTCATCGTTTTAGTGGTCCTTGCCTTGTCCGACCTGGTTGTCGGCGTTAGCAACGACGCAGTTAATTTTGTCAACTCGGCCATTGGCTCCAAAGCCGCTACCTTCCGAACAGTCATGATTATCGCTGCACTCGGCGTACTGGTTGGGGCGACCTTTTCCAGTGGCATGATGGAGGTGGCACGGAAAGGGATTTTCAATCCCGAACATTTTGCTTTCAAAGAGATCATGATCATCTTCCTGGCGGTAATGATCACCGACGTGTTGCTGCTCGACATGTTCAATACAGCCGGACTTCCAACCTCAACAACTGTATCGCTGGTGTTTGAACTCCTGGGGGCTGCTTTTGCCGTATCTACCATTAAGATCATTCAGGCAGGCGCCACCATTGCTACTTACGCCGAATACATCAACACAGGAAAAGTATTTGCCATCATTTCCGGGATCCTTCTATCCATAGCAATTGGTTTTACCATAGCGGCTCTTATCCAATATTTTGTGAGGATGGTATTCACATTCAAATACGAGGAGAAGATCAAATATTTTGGCGCCTTATGGGGAGGAATAGCCTTTTCGGCTATGGTATATTTTCTTTTTGTCAAAGGAGCCAAGGGCTCTTCCTTCCTCACGCCTGAAGTGATCACCTGGTTCAATACAAATACCTGGCTGATCCTTCTGGCCAGTCTCATTGGCTCAGCTGTGATTTTTCAGGTTTTGTTCTGGCTGTTTAAGATCAACATCCTGAAGATCATTGTGATGGCAGGAACGTTTGCCCTCGCCATGGCTTTTGCCGGGAACGACCTGGTGAACTTTATCGGTGTCCCTCTGGCCGGATTGGAGTCTTTCCAGATTTTCCAGGCATCAGGGAGCAGTGATCCCGGTGGATTTATGATGGAGATGCTCCGAAATCCGGTGAAGACGCCTACTTTCTTCCTCCTGATTGCCGGCACCATCATGGTAATCACACTCTTTGTCAACAAGAAAGCGCGCTCGGTTACCAGCACTACAATTAACCTCGGAAGGCAGGATGAAGGGGATGAGTCGTTCCAATCCTCTTTGCTTGCACGGGGAATGGTCTCCATGGCACTTCAGATGAACAAAGCATACACCTTCGTGATGCCAAAACCGGTATTAAGGGCTATCGATACCCGGTTTCAACAGGTTCACAAAAGCAAGCGCTCCAAAGATGGCCCTGCTTTTGACCTTGTAAGGGCCTCTGTGATCCTGATGGTGTCAAGTATTCTGATTACTATCGGGACAAACCTCAAACTTCCCCTCTCCACAACCTATATCACCTTTATGGTGGCGATGGGAGCTTCCCTGGCCGATCGCGCCTGGGGCCGTGAGAGTGCAGTCTACCGTGTATCCGGCGTGGTCACCGTGATTGGAGGTTGGTTCTTCACCGCACTGATTGCCTTTACGATTGCAGGCATCATGGCTACACTCATCTATTATGGTGGGTTGGTCGCCATTATTGCACTGATCGGACTGGCGCTTTTTTTTGTATACAGGACACATATCTTCCATCAGAAAAAGGAGAAAGAGAAAAAAGAGATTACGGCTATCGAAGAGCAGGAAGAGATGATTGACACCAAATCTATCTACGACAACTGTGAACTGAGGATGAACACGTTTGCCATGCAGATGGCAGATCTATACCAGCGTGCTATCTCCGGACTGGTCAATGAAAAGAGGAAGCAGTTAAACAAACTGTCCAAAGAGCTGAAGGAGTTCCAGAAGGAAAACAAAGCGCAGCGAAAAAGATTTGACAAGGCAGTGAAGAAGCTCGATGACTCAGCCGTTGAAGCGGGTGTTTTTATGATCCAGGTCCTGGGGCAGATGAAAGAGACCCACGGCTATATGAAGCAATTGCAACAATTGAGCTTCGACTATGTCGAGAATCATCATCCACCTTTCCTGAAGGATGAGAAACAGGATCTGATCCGGCTTTCAGAAGCATTCAAAAGTTTCCTCGATCAGGCACAGGTGATGATCAGGGGCAGATCTCTCACCGATCTGGTTGAACTTGATCAGCAAAAGACGGTTGTTTCCGACCTCATTGACAAGCTGAAGATCGATCTGATCCACAAGCTGAAAAAGGCGGAGATCAGTACCCGGAAAAGTATGGCGGTGATGGACCTGCTGACCCTGACTTCAAATTTGCTGGATCATTCGTATTCCATCGTTCTCATGCAACGGAGGTTCTTGAAGAAAATCCAGTCGAAAATCTGATCAGGGAACTTGTTATTTCTCAGAGTAGATCACAGTCAGTAACGTTTGCCCCACTGCCTGAAGAGTCCCCGGGTCAATCTTATCCAGGCTGTCATCAACAGTATGCCAGTGTTTGTACATCCCTGTTTCAGAGGTGTGGTCAAGGTGAATGATGTCGATCATCGGAATACCCCGGTCGCGGATCACATAGTAATGATCATCGGTGATATATCCTCCTCTTTGGAATAGAAAATAGGAGGAGTACCCGATCATGCCTCCGATATCCCACACTTTTTTCACCACCTGAGGAGCATGTTCCATCGAGACTCCTTCCATGAGAAATGTTGCTCCGGCTGCGCCTACCATGTCAAGCAGGATGCCGTATTTGGCATAATAGTCGGGAAGGTGCGGGTTTTTCGCCCAGTACTGGGAACCAAGTCCCCAAAAATCCCCTGAATTCAATCCTTCCTGAAGCGCCTCAGGAGGCCCGTAGTCTTCTGCATCAAAAAAGATGATATCCACGCCGATGGGAGGAGCTTTTAAACGCAATTGCCGGGCGACTTCCAGCAACACGCCAACACCACTTGCTCCGTCGTTCGCTCCGTCAATTGCCTGGTAAAAATTCGCTTCATCAGGATCATGATCGGCATAAGGCCGGGAATCCCAGTGGGCTCCCAGGAGGATCCTGTTATTTCCTGAAGGGCCGAATGAGGCAATAAGATTCTGGAACTTCAAAAGGGTTCCGTCAAAGGCAGTCACGGTTCCCGATTGGACGACCACTTCCTGAGAGTACTCCCGAAGTTTGGCCGTCAGGAAGGCGGCACATGCATCGTGTGCTTTCGTGTTGTTGACCCTGGGGCCGAAATCTACCTGTGTAGCAACAAAAGTAAATGCCGAATCGGCACTGAACACCGGGATATCTGAAGCGATATAGGGCTTTGATTTCTCGGTAGAAGCTGTATTTTTTCCCGATTGGTTACACCCGGTCAGGATGATCCCCACTGTTAGGATGATAAGAACATAGAGAGGTAGGGAAGTAGGGAGGTAGTGTGGTTGGCATGCGGGGTGAAAAGAATGAGTGTGTGCGGGTGTGGGGGTGTGAGAATATGAGAGCATGGGTTGATGTTTAATAGTTAAAAAAGTGGTGAAGGTTCTCCGAATTTTCCACTGAAGATCAGCTCCTTCAGCTCTTTCCTCTCCCGTGATGCCAATTCCCGCTCTTTCATCTCTTCCGGCAACGTGTCAGGGTCGCCATAATGTCCGATAGCCATTACAGCTAAGGGTTTGTAACCGTCGGGGATCTGAAACAGTTCAGTGGCCTTCTCTACCGAGAATCCGCCCATCTGGTGAGTGAACAAGCCAAGGTTGGTGGCTTCCAGCGTGATGTGCGCCATCGCCTGACCGCAATCGTAAGCATGGAAGTTGTTTGGCTTTCCGTTGGAACTGTAATTTTCCTTGCCTACCACCATCAGCAGAAGGGGAGCCCGGTCGGCCCACTGCTTATTCCAGCCAATCAGGGTGTCAAAGAGCTTTTCCCAAGAGGAGTCGCCTTTAATTCCCAGGATAAACCTCCAGGGTTGTTCGTTGATTGCACTGGGTGACCACCGGGCAGCTTCCAGTAGAGACGCGGCATGCCGCGTCTCTACTGGCTTGTCGGCAAACGCCCTGGGGCTCCACCGTTCGCGGCTGAGTTCATTGATCGGATAGTTGTTGTCAGCTGGTTTTTTCATTGTTTCACCTTTTGCTATTCGCTATTCGTCTTTCGCTATTCGCTTCATCCCCACATCCCCACATCCCTACATTCCCACATCACCCTGCCCCCATCTTCCTTCCTGCAAAGATAGACAAACCAAAGCTAACGAGCAGCAGCAGTGCTGTGAGCAACACGGCAATCCGGGCGATGTAGTCTCCGTACGTTACATAAAATGTGATCTCTTTGTTGGCATTGAGTTCTCCTTTTATTACGGCCGGAACCCAGTATTCAGTCACATCGTGGGCATCTCCCCGTTGGTCTATGAATGCTGAAATCCCGGTATTGGCAGAGCGGGCAATGCTGCGGCGGCTCTCAATGGCACGCAGGTGTGCAAAGGCAAAATGTTGCCGGTGACCCGGGGTGTTGCCCCACCAGCCGTCGTTGGTGATAATGATCATCACCTGGGCGCCGTTCCTCACAAATTCGGCGAAAAACTCTCCGAATGCCGATTCATAACAGATAATCGGAGAAACAGGAACACCGCCGGCGGGGGCATAAACTTTCCGGAGGTTATCTGTCCCCAAACTTCCTACGGTGCCACCCAGGTCGATGGCATAATTTTCCAGCCACTTCGACCACCTGAATGAAGGCATCGCTTCCACCCCGGGTGTGAGCTTGGATTTATGGTAAAGCTGGAGGGAATCCGACGAATTGATCAGGATGGCTGTATTGTAGGCATCATAATAACCATCTGAATTGGTGAATTTCCGGGCAGTACGGGTAATCGGTCCGCCTTTCTCATATGCTTTGAAGGTAGACCCCCCAATAAGTATGTTTAATTTTGGATACGCTGTGATGATCTCCCTGAGCATCCTGAGAGTTGCAAATGTGCTCATATCGTTCTCCCACATGCTCTCCTGGATAGCTGATTCGGGAGCAACCAGGAAATTTGTCGTGCTGTCGAGTTCCGGTCCGGCAAGATCCATGATTCTTCCTACTACGTTGCTGGGCGGAAGGGAGTATTGCTCGCTGTAGGGATCCACGTTTGGCTGAACCACCACAAAGTTCACGGGATCAGATTTCTCAGTATAATTATTATAGATGATGTTTGAAGCAATGATGGGGATACCGATCCAGAAAAGCGAAATGGCGAAATAGCGAAATGGCGAAATTAATTTCGTCTTTCGTCTTTCGTCTTTCGTACTTCTTATCGCCTCAAAAATCAGAATATTCGCCACCAGCACCCACAGCGTTCCCCCCAGCACTCCCGTGTATTCATACCACTGCACCCACATGTAATAGCTGCAAAAACCGTTGCCAACCGTCAGCCAGGGCCAGGTGAGCACCCAGTTGAGATGAAGGTATTCGAAGGCGATCCAAAACGAGATCAGAGCGAGATAGCCCGCAAATTTGGTCGGAAGCCGTCTTTTCGCCCAGGAGAAAGCCTGAAAGACAACAGCCAGGAACAGGGAGTTGAGAACCACAGCCATAACCGCTCCCATAAATGTGGAATTGTAGATCCACCAGGTTGTAAGCAGGTTCCAGGTAAAGAAGGCAGGATAGGAGTAAAAGAGGGTACTGAACTTAAGAAACTGGTCGCGGTTACGGGTCATGTAATCCTCAAGAAACAGCAACGGGACAAAACCGATAAACAGCAATCCCGGGAAGCCGTTTTCGGGCCAGGCGAGGGCAAGGATCAATCCGGAGAGGACGGAGAGGAGAAACAGATGGATCTTTCTGATTTTCATTTGAACAGATGGTAGGAGTAAAGGAACAAATGTAGAGAAAAGTGTTCAACAATTGTTAATTTTGCAAAGTGAATCAATCTATTTTCATCGGATTATTGCAGAATATAGCGATCCTTCTTGCCCTGGGAATGCTGTACGATTACTTCTGGGCAAAAGATGAAAAAACCAAGAGCCTGGGATTTAAATTGCTTGGGGGGATCATCATCGGAGCGGTTGGTGTTATTCTTATTCTGACGCCATGGACGCTGGTTCCCGGTCTTGTTTTTGATACCCGGTCGGTCATGCTCTCCATCTCCGGTCTTTTTTTCGGTCCGATCCCTACAATTATCGCAATGGTAATAACAGGCGGGTATCGGATCATGGTGGGAGGAGACGGAATGTGGATGGGCGTTGCTGTTATTATCTCGTCAGGATCAATCGGGATTTTATGGAGGACCTTAAGGCCGCAATGGAGAAACAAGCGGTATATGATTGAATTGCTATCCATGGGCCTGTTGGTTCATATCATGATGCTCGGGTGTACGCTGTTGTTGCCAGGACCAATCGTGTGGACCACCTTAAAGACCATCTTCATCCCGGTAATAGTCATTTATCCTGCCGGAACGATGCTTCTGGGGGCACTGATGATCAAGCAGACAGAAAACTGGGCAACACGGAAAGCATTGCAGCGCAGCGAGGAACGATGGCATTTTGCATTGGAAGGAGCCGGAGATGGAGTGTGGGACTGGAATCCCCAGACCGGGGAGGTCTTCTATTCCAAACGATGGAAAGAGATGCTTGGCTATACCGATGCCGAGATTACAAACAACATTACTGAATGGGACGATCGGGTTCATCCTGACGACAGGGATGCTGCATACAAGGACCTGGACAAACACATTTCCGGGGAGATCCCTGTTTACATAAATATTCACCGTTTGCGATGCAAGGATGGAACGTATTCATGGATACTCGATCGGGGAAAAGTGATGAACCGTGATGAAGAGGGCATGCCGGTGCGGTTTATCGGCACGCATACAAACATTACCGACCGGAAAATTGTGGAGGAGGAGCTGACGTTTGCAAAGCTGAAAGCGGAAGAGAGTGACCGGCTCAAAATGTCTTTTCTCAATAACATCTCCCATGAGGTGCGCACTCCGCTCAATGCCATCATGGGTTTTACAACCCTGCTATCTGAAGAGGAAAAGGAGGATGACAGAAAACGATTCGGAAAGATCATCAATTCCAATGCCAATCAATTGCTTTCAATCATCGATGATGTCCTGGAGTTTTCAAGGCTCGAAACGGAGAGTGTAGTCTTTGAAAAACAATCGTTCTCTGTTACGGAATTGCTCGATGAACTCTATCACGCCATGAAGCCTTTTGCCGATGAGAAAAAACTCCAGTGGAGCTGTGAATCCTTGTTGGACAAAGATATGGAGATGGTTAAAGGGGACCGTTCCAGGATCCGGCAGGTCATCTCCTGTTTCATCAGTAATGCATTGAATTATACACTTCAAGGGTCGGTGGGCCTTCGTGTTGAAGAGGATGGAGGTACCCTGCGGTTTGCAGTCCGTGATACTGGCATAGGGCTTGAAAAAGCAGATCATCAGAAGGTCTTCGAACGGTTTTACCGTGCACCGGGAGCCCAGAAACTGGCTACCCGGGGAACCGGACTGGGGCTGAGTATCGCCAAACAATTGGTTGAGATCATGGGTGGGACCATTGGAGTCATCTCCTTATCCCCTGATGGCTCCGAGTTCTATTTCCGGCTTTCGCTTGAAAGAGCTGAAGGACAAACGGATATCATACATAGTGAAGAGCCATTCTCCGACATATCGGGGATTCATGTGCTGATTGCTGAGGATGAAGAGGATAATTTTGAGTTTTTACGTGTTTTACTCTCGAAGAAGGTGGCGAAACTTTCCCGGGCAAGAAATGGTGCCGAGGTTCTGGAAATCCTCAAAACAACCTCTCCCGACCTGATCCTGATGGACCTGAAGATGCCGGTTATGGATGGATATCAAGCTACCCGGGAGATCAGGAAAACGGATTCCCGGATTCCGATTGTAGCACTGACTGCTTATTCACAGTCCGAAGAGAAAAAGTTGGCCGTTGAAGCAGGCTGCACCTCCTTTGTTAGCAAACCGGTACAGAAAGTGATGCTTTTCGCCGAAGTAAGACGTGCATTATCGGGGAGATAGACATCAGTAGAAACAGGACCCCTGAACGATAGTGTTTACTGCATCTTACGTTCCACGTCCCACAATTTCCGGCCACCTGGTTACCTGGATTTTGCGCACCTCCTGGTATAAGATATTCCGGAAACTCTCTACATTGGTTTTCTCAACCGCCGAGATGAAGACTGATGGTGTATTCTCCTGTGCAATCCAGTTTTTTTTCAGATCGTCCAGGGTCAGGTTGCTGTCATCGGGTGGCGTTAAATCATCCGGATCTTTCTGTTCATGATGGTAAGCGTCAATCTTGTTGAAGAGCATGATCACCTGTTTGTCGGCTGCACCGATCTCGGCCAGGGTCTGTTTTACTACCCCGATCTGCTCTTCATGGTCGGGATGGGAGATATCGACCACGTGGATCAGGATATCCGACTCCCTTACCTCATCCAGGGTTGACTTAAAGGACTCAATCAATGCATGGGGCAGCTTCCGGATAAACCCTACGGTATCGGAAAGCAGGAAGGGTTGGGTTTCGATTACGACCTTCCGCACGGTGGTATCCAGGGTAGCAAACAATTTGTCCTCAGCAAACACCTCCGATTTGCTCAGCATGTTCATGATCGTCGATTTTCCCACGTTCGTGTATCCGACAAGCGCCACCCTGACCATCTTTCCCCGATTTTTCCGTTGTGTGGCGTTCTGCTTGTCGATCTCCTTCAGCTTCAGCTTCAGCAGTTTGATACGGGTACGAAGAATCCGGCGGTCGGTTTCGATCTCCTGCTCTCCAGGGCCGCGCATTCCGATTCCTCCCCGTTGCTTCTCCAGGTGGGTCCACAACCGCGTGAGGCGGGGTAGCAGGTATTCATTCTGAGCCAGTTCCACCTGTGTTTTTGCTGAGGCCGTTTGGGCACGCTGTGCAAAAATATCCAGGATCAGATTGTTCCGGTCGATAATCCGGCAGTTGAGTTCTTTTTCGATATTCCGGATTTGGCTTGGAGTGAGCTCGTCGTCGAAAACGGCAAGGTCAATCTCGTTTTCCTGAATATAATTGCTGATTTCGATCAGTTTGCCTGACCCGACGTAGGTTTTGGGATCGGGATACTCAAGGTTCTGGATAAATCGTTTGCCGGGGATGCCGCCTGCAGTTTCAATCAGGAAAGCGAGCTCATCGAGGTGTTCCTGAGTAGTTGCAGGATCTTCGCCCGAACGGGTGATGCCAATAAGAATGGAGGTTTCAGTTGGGGCTGGGAATTCAGTCATTGAGTTTTTCAAAACGTTCGTCGTTTCACGTTATACGTCTTACGTCTCACGTCTTACATTTCTTTGAAACCGATGATTTCTCTCACTTCCCGGATTGTTCTGGAGGCGCTTTCGCGGGCCTTTTCAGCTCCCATCCTGGCCACTTTGCCCAGGTATGCTTCGTCGTTGGCCAGCGTTTCCATCTTTTCCCTGAATGGGGTGGTGTAGGAGATGATGTCTTCGGCAAGTTGTTTTTTCATGTCGCCGTAACGGATCTCGCAACGGTTGTAGAGATTGCTGAAATGGGAAAAGGTATCCGGAGCAGAGAACGCCTGCATGAGCTGGAAAATATTCTCGATGGGCTGGGGTTTTGGTTGGTTAGGTTCGGTTGGACCGGCATCGGTAACGGCTTTCATCACCTTTTTCCGGATCGCTTCGGGCGAATCGGCCAGGAAAATAGCGCTGTTCTCATTGTCCGATTTTGACATTTTCTGACCTCCGTCAAGTCCGGGTATCTTCACCAACTCCTCCCCGAAATTATAGGCTACCGGTTCGGGAAAATAATCAACATCATACATGCGGTTAAACCTTCCGGCAAAGGTGCGGGTCATCTCCAGGTGCTGCTCCTGGTCTTTCCCCACCGGAACTTTGTGTGCCTTGTGGATGATGATGTCGGCTGCCATTAAAGTAGGGTAAGTCAACAGGCCGGCATTGACGTTGTTGGGCATTGTTCTGATTTTCTCCTTGAAAGAGGTACAACGCTCCAGTTCACCCACATAGGCGTTCATATTCAGAAGCAGATAGAGCTCAGCAACCGCAGGAACATCACTTTGGATATATAAAGTGGATTTTTCAGGATCGAGGCCGCAGGCCAGAAATTCAACCAGAACGGTCTTTACGCTGTTGTGCAGATCGGCAGGAGTGGGGTGGGTGGTTAGCGAGTGGTAATCGGCAATGAAGAAATAACAGTGATTCGCCTCCTGCATCTTCACGAAATTCCGGATCGCCCCGAAATAGTTCCCGAGATGTAAATTTCCTGTTGACCGTATGCCGCTGACAACTATTTCCACTATTTCTAAATTCTAAATAATTTCGCTTTTCGCTTCTCGCTTTTCGCTTCTCGCTTTTCGCTTCTCGCTCTTCCCTTTACCCTCACACTCTCCTACTCTCCTACTCTCCTACTCTCCTACTCACTTCCCTACCTCCCTACTTTCCTACCTCCCTACATTTTTATCTCGTCCCCTTGCGCGTTGTAAAAATGGTACTCCATAAAATGGTTGGCGTTTTGTGAGGTCACTTTGATCTTTTGGTTGAATTTCCTGCGCCATTTCCACTGCAGGTTAAAGATGCCCTGCTTGATGAAGGCGTAAACAAAGGGATGGACTGAAAGAGTCAGGTCTTTTTCGTTTTGTTCCTGAAGCAGGTAGCTGATATTGTTCTCAATTTCGTCGGTAAGTAACAGGCTCGGTTTGATCTGGCCGGTTCCATCACATGCCGGACATTTTTCAAGGATCTGCACATTCATTTCGGGCCTGACGCGTTGCCGGGTGATTTGAACAAGGCCGAACTTACTGGGGGGGAGGATGGAGTGTTTTGCCCGGTCTTTTTTCATCTCATCCCGAAGCCTGTCAAATAGCTTCCTGCGGTTAACTCCCTGATTCATGTCAATGAAGTCGACTACAATAATCCCTCCCATATCCCGAAGGCGTAGTTGCCGGGCAACCTCCGTTGCTGCTTCAAGGTTCACCTCCAGGGCATTCGTTTCCTGGTTGTTATCAGCCTTAACGCGGTGTCCGCTGTTGATGTCAATCACGTGCAGCGCTTCAGTATGTTCGATGATCAGGTAGGTGCCGCTTTTGATGGTCACCTCTTTCCCGAAAGAGCTTTTGATCATTTTATCCACACCGTGAGCCTCAAAAACCGGCGTTTTTGCCGTATGGTGCTTTACAATATGTACCTTATCGGGAAATATTTTCTGGATATAACTCCTGATCTCTTCGTAAAGGATGCCATCGTTGACCGTTATCTGGTTGAACGATTCGTTCAGGACATCCCGTAAAATAGCTGAGGTACGGTCAATCTCCCCGATGATCTTCATCGGAGGCGTTGCTCCGTTAAGTTTCTGGGTGATTACTTCCCAGCGTTTGTAAAGCGTCCGGAGATCCTGGTCGAGGTCGGCTACCAGCTTGTTTTCTGCCACCGTGCGGATGATGATCCCGCAATTCTTTGGCTTGATGCTGGTGATAAGCCGTTTCAGGCGGTTCCGCTCTTCCTGGCTTTTGATCTTCTGGGAAACAGAGATCTTGTCGGAAAAGGGCATCAGCACCAGATACCTCCCGGCAAAGGCTATTTCGGAAGTGACACGGGGTCCCTTGGTCGAAATCGGCTCCTTGGCGATCTGGATCAGTACATTCTGGTTGGGTTTTAGAACCCCGGAGATCTTCCCGCTTTTCTGGATGTCAGCCTCCATGGGGAAATCCCCGATGGATAAATTTGGGTTTCTTCCCGACTGGGCGGTCTTGACATATTTCAGCAGCGACTGAACCTGGGGACCCAGATCCAGATAGTGAAGAAAGGCGTCTTTTCCATAACCAACATCCACGAAAGCTGCGTTCAACCCTGGCATGACCTTACGGACTTTGCCGAGGTAGATGTCTCCAACTCCGAATTCGTTGTTGATTTTTTCCTTGTTTAACTCAACAAGGAGCTTGTCTTCCAGTAAGGCAATCTCAACCCCCTGGGGGGTCGAATTAATAATTAGTTCCTTATTCACAACCGTCATATTTAGGTGTGGATCACAAAGTTGTGCTTGTGATCATCTCGACAGAAGGAAATGTAGCAGAGGCAGGGAATTACTTCTTCTTATGCCTGTTCTTGCGCAAGCGTTTTTTCCGCTTGTGCGTTGCCATCTTGTGTCTCTTTCTCTTTTTTCCGCTTGGCATAATGAATGAATCCTTAGAGCGTTTATTTAACTTTTACGCTGTTTTTAATTTTGGTTACGAAAGTTTTGGCTGGTTTGAAAGAGGGGATATTGTGAGCGGGAATAATCAGGGTGGTGTTCCTTGAAATGTTTCTTCCCGTTTTTTCTGCTCTTTTCTTAATGATAAAACTGCCAAAACCTCTTAAATAAACGTTTTGTCCGTTTATCATGGAATTCTTTACAGAATCCATAAAAGCTTCAACTGTTGCCTGAACGGCTACTTTTTCAATACCGGTCTTACTAGCAATTTCTGCTACGATTTCTGCTTTTGTCATACTACAGGTAATTAGTTATATTGTTAATAATGAATGAATTTGTTCATGGTTAAACGGGGTGCAAATATATAACTTTTTTGAAAGACAATGAAATACAGGAAAAAAATACCAAGTTTGCAGTTGGCAGTTTGGAGTTTGCAGATCCTTGATGCCGGATGCCAGATGCCGGATGTGTGATTCAGAATTTGTACTTTTGACTTTTATCTGGTATCCGGTATCCGGTATCCGGGATCCAATTTCCCTCTATGTCCTTCACCTCTGACCTTATAGCCTGGTATGAAGAGAACAAACGCGATCTCCCTTTCCGTGGGATCCGTGATCCTTACCTGATCTGGGTATCAGAGGTCATTCTGCAGCAGACACGGATGGAACAGGGGTTAGACTATTACTGCAGGTTTATTGAACGTTATCACGACATCCGGTCTCTTGCTTCAGCCAGCGAAGAGGAGGTCCTTAAAACCTGGCAGGGAATGGGCTATTACTCCCGGGCCCGTAACATGCATGAATCGGCCCGGCAAATTGTAACCTCAATGGGAGGTCTGTTTCCGGAAACATTTGAACAGATACTCAAATTGAAAGGAGTGGGCGACTATTCGGCCGCCTCCATTGCCTCCCTGGCGTTTGGCGAATGCCGGGCAGCCATCGATGGAAACGTTTACAGGTTTATGGCCCGACATTTTGGCATCCGGGAAGAAACAGGTTCTTCAGCAGGAAAAAGGAAAATCAAAGAGATGGCCGAAACGCTGATGGACAACGATCAGCCGGGAACATTCAACCAGGCAATGATCGAATTCGGGGCCATGGTATGTACACCGCAGAATCCATCCTGTCTCAGCTGTGTTTTTCAATCATCCTGTTACGCATGGTTTCACCAATTGGTAAAGGAGATCCCTGCGAAAAAAAGGACGGCAAAAACCCGGAACCGATACCTTCACTACCTGGTAATGACCTTCAACTCCAGCAATGGACCTGGTGTGATTCTGAATAAACGGGAAGGGACCGACATCTGGAAAAATCTTTACGATTTTCCGGTCATTGAAAAAACAGAGAAGCTCTCCCTGAACAAACTGATGAATACCCTGGAATGGAAGGCAATTTTTGATGGGAAAAAGCCGGGAGACATCACCTTTTCGGAAGAATTCAAACACATCTTATCACATCAGGTCATCCACGCAACGTTTTTTCATATCTCCCTCAATGAACCTCCTTTACAGTTTGAAAACCGTATTGTCATTGAAGAAATGAATACTCTTCCCATTCCCAAACTCATTTCCAAATACTGGGAAAAATATTTTATTTGATGGGATTTCGTCGCTATCTTTGGCAATCTATCTGTAACAGCTCCATGATATGACGAAGTGTTTTGTTCCCATGATACTGTTTCTGCTGCTTCTCGTTGGTGGTAGCCGTGGAGAGGCTCAGGAGGCAAGCAAGTTTCTGATTGACGAACAGACATCCATTCAGATCCTTCATGAAATGGATTCACTCTATATGGTTGGGGACTATAGCAAAGCCATCGAGAATACACTGATCCTGATAGCTTATTACAAGAACAACGGTGATGTGAGAGGGCAAATCGTTTGCAACAACAAAATGGGTGATTTCCTGCGGGCTTCCGGATCCCCGACAGGAAGCCTCGATTTTTTATATGAGGCCATGAAACTCAATGCTCAGATTCACGACTCACTTCTCCTGGCACAAACATTCAACTTTCTGGCCGCAACATATTTTGAAAAAGATTATCCTAAATATTTCGACAGCGCAGAAATGTATGCATCAATATCGATGGATATTGCTCGTCGTTTCAGGGAGGAAAAGTTGGAATACAGCGACCTCAACATCCTTGGAAAAGTGGAAGAGGGCAAAGGGAATCTGGACGGAGCGCTCGTTTTCATGACTCAGGCACTTGAAATCGTAAAACGTGTGAGTCCTGTGGACGAGACATTGGTATTATGTAATATTGCAGGTACCTATTTTCTCAAAGGGAATATGTTGAAAGCCAAGGAGTTATCCAAAAAGGCATACGATCAGGCAAAACGTGATAACATCAATACCTATCTCAGGTTAACAACTGCACTCCTTGAACGGATCTACCTGTATGAAGGAAATTTCCTTGAAGCTCACCGTTTCCTGGGCGAGCTAAGTCTGTATACACGAAATTTTCTGGATGAGAAGACAGAGGAGCGTGTTGGCGCAATGGAGGCACAGATAAGGCAGGCCGAGGCCCAGGCTGAAATCCGGCAAGAACTCTATATGCGAAAGATATGGACCGTCTCATTGTTGGTCCTGATCGGATTGGCTTTTTTATTCATCATTGTATTTGCCAGACAGAAACTTTACCTCAGAAAAGCAAACCGTCAGTTAATCGCCCGGAATGAAGACCTCCGGAGACAACAGGAGGAGACAAGGAACCTGACACAGGAGTTGCAAACCACCAACGCTACCCTGAAAAACTTTATCTCCATCATGGCCCACGACCTGAAAAATCCCTTTAACACCATCATTGGATTTTCCGATCTCCTGAATACTGAATATGATACCCTGACCCCGGAAGAGCGGAAACTTGCCATCGAGAACACGCATAAATCGGCTCAAAGCGCCTTTTCGCTGCTCGAACAACTGCTTAGCTGGGCAAGATTACAGACAGGCAGTTTTCAGCTCGAACAGAACACCATTAACCTCTCACAACTGATTGAAGAGGTAATAAACCATCTCCAGACCTCTGCTTTCCTCAAAAAACAAACTCTCACCAAGCAGATTCCGGAAGACATACAGATCAGGGCCGATTACAACATGATGCTTGCTGTTTTCAGGAACCTGATTTCCAATGCAATCAAATTTACGCCAAATGGGGGTTCTATTGAGGTTTCAGCTTATGAATCGGATAACACCGTACAAATCGATGTCAAAGATTCAGGCATTGGCATCCCGGAAAACGGGATTGACAAACTTTTTAGCATTGATAAACCGTTTAAGACAGCAGGGACCAATGGAGAAAAGGGTACCGGTATCGGCCTTCTGCTCTGCAAGGAATACCTGGATAAGAACCAGGGAACCATTGCAGTTGAAAGCGTTTCAGAAAAAGGAACAACCTTTATTATCACCCTTCCTCTGGCAATGTCGTGAAACGGACTTTGCCTTTTCTTCGGGATTATATACCTTTGTACTCAGATTTCAAGTTTCAGCATTGCATGGACGACGGCCCTGATATACGTTTGATAAATGACCACACAGACTACATTCTACCTGAGCCAGGTACTGGGCAGAAAGTTTTTCTCTTCCGATGGAAATATCACCGGAAAGATCAAAGACTTTCTGGTAGATCTGGCTGCATTGGATCCCTCCCCCGGGAAGCCTCTCAGGCCGAAGGTGATCGCCGTTAAGGTGGATGTTGGTCCTTATGAACGTGTGCTTGACTTTTCATCCCTCGAAATCATTCATGAAAACCGCACTTCACGGATCTTTGGCTCCGAAATTGAGGAGATCTCTACTGCCTACCTCTCCAATGTGATCTGGCTGAAAGAGAGTATTCTCTATCGACAGATTGTGGATATCAACGGGAAAAAGCTTGAAAAGGTTTGGGATATCCGGCTGGTCTATATTCCCTCCGGAACCTTCGCTATTGCCGTAGATGTCGGATTCAGCGGATGGCTTAGGAAACACGGGCTCCTCACGCTGATGGAAAGGCTGAGTGGCTGGTTCAGAATGAACATCCCTGTTCAGCAAATTCTGTGGGATGATATCGAATCGGTAGATGTGGCCACATCCAAGCTTCTCCTGTCAAAATCCACCTCCAAACTTACTACGCTTCACCCCTCCGATCTGGCCGATATCATTGAAGATCTGGATAAAGCTACCCGGACCTATGTTTTTGCTGCACTCGACGAGGAACAGGCCGCCGATGTACTTGAAGAGATGGAGCCAAATGCACAGGTCCATATCATTGAAAGCCTGCCATTGGAAAAAGCCGCGGATCTGCTGGAAAAGATGGACGCCGACGAAGTTGCCGATATTCTGGATGAGCTGGAAGATCACAAAGTGGAGATGCTCCTCAAAGAGATGGAAAGAGAATCATCGGAGGAGGTAAGGGAACTGCTGGAGTACGACGACAATGAAGTTGGAAGTATCATGAACATGGAGGTCTTTACCCTGTCGGCCAACCTTACAGTGGAAGAAGCGATATCCGTGATCCGGGAAGCTCAGCCTGAACCGATGCATGTCAATACGGTTTTTCTGACAGACGAAAACGAACGGTTTATCTCCGCGATCCCCCTGGCGGAGCTGGTCATCGCTAACCCTTCGAAACTTCTGTCGGAAATCATGGAGAGCAAGCCTGTTACCGTTCTCGACACCGCCAAGATCGACATCCTTGCCGAAATTCTTTCCAAGTATAACCTGCTCTCCGTACCCGTCATCAATGCCGATAACCAGCTGGAAGGAATGGTATTGATAGAGGATATTGTGGATGACCTTCTCGACAAGCGAAAAACCAAGTGACAGTCGGCAGTTGGCAGTCAGCAGTCGGCAGGTAGTGGTGGGCTTGGTACTCAGGTAACCAGCATCCAGCAATCCCTTCATCACCCCATGACCCCATGACCTCATGACCTCATGACCCCATGACCTCATGACCTCATGACCCCATGACCCCATCACCTCATGACCCCTCTTGCATATATCGCCCTCCCCGACAGCAACCACAGTGAAATCCCTCTGGCTGCCAGCCAGATCATCGTGGCCAGCCATAACCCGTTGTTTCCCATTGGTTCCCTGAGGAGGTAGTAGGCAGGCAGAAATACGACTATGGTAATGATGACCATGGAGTTCCGCATCGGGACTGAAGCCGTGGCACCAACATAGATCCCATCCCAGAGAAAAGCCGAGAATGTGACGAAGGGGATCAGGAAAATCCAGAATAAATAGGGTTGGGATGCCTCGATAACGGATTGATTGTTGGTCAGCAACCCAAGGATAAAATCCCCTCCGAAGCCATAGATCAGGGTGAAAATTCCGGCAAGCGAAAATCCCCAGAAGAACAGCAAACGAATTGCCCTTTTCAGCTGCAACGTGTCACGAGCCCCGATATATCTTCCGGAGAGAGCCTCAGCGGCGTAAGCATAGCCGTCGATAAAATAGGAGAAGAAGTAGAAGAACTGGAAGAGAAGTGTGTTGACAGCCAGGATGGTGTCGCCAGAACCCGCCGATTCGGTCGTGAAAAAGGAGAGGACGAAAATCAAGCAGAGGGTTCGGATAAAGATATCTTTGTTTACCGAAACAAACGGCTTGATCGCCTGCCAGTTCATGGCTTCCCGCCAGTTGAAGTACTTTTTCAGCTTTTTAAAATAGCCTTGCAAAAAGAGCAGGCTCAAAAGAATTCCGGCACACTGCGAAAGAACATTGGCAAGAGCGATGCCGTCTGATTTCATTCCAACAAAATAAATAAAGCTGAGACTGAACAGAATGTTGAGCACGTTGATGGATATCGCAAGGATCATCGGCGTTCGGGCATTCTGCATTCCGATGAACCACCCTGTGAGTGCATACATGATTAAGGTGGCCGGAGCTGCATAAATCCGGATATAGAAATACTCCCTGGCAAGTATCTCCACTTCAGGACTTCCACCGATCAACAAAAAAGCAAGTTCCGTTATTGGGAACTGCAACAGGATCATCAGAATCCCCGCGCCAAGTGCTACTGCCACGGCTCGTACCAGAACCCTGGCAGCTTCCTGAAGATTCCGGCTTCCGAAAGCCTGGGCCGTAAATCCGCTGGTACCCATCCGCAGGAATCCAAAACCCCAGAAGAGGAAATTGAAGATCATGCTCCCGATCGCAATGGCTCCGATATAGATCGCCGACTCCAGATGTCCCATCAGCCCCAGATCTACCATACCCAGAAGAGGGATGGTGATGTTTGTCACAATATTCGGGATGGCCAGAAGGAGGATTTTTCGGTTCATACTGCGGGTTTCCGGAGGTGCAAAGGTGGGGAAAATAAAAAAAATGTAAAAAAATGTTTGTTGAACGTTTTACCTTTTGCCCTAAAATCCGATTAATGTCAAACAAATCCCGGGAGCCGGGAAAAATTTGTAATTTTGTTAAACGGAATCATTCACTAAAAAATTGAAGAAATGGCAAACGGAGTAAACAAAGTGATTTTGGTTGGAAATCTTGGGAGGGATCCGGAGGTTCAGACTTTTGACAATGGCGTAAAGAAGGCAGCTTTCTCCCTGGCAACAACAGAGGGGTACAAGAATCGCGACGGAGAACGGGCGACCCACACCGAGTGGCATAACGTTGTGTTGTGGAGAGGGTTGGCTGAGGTGGCCGAAAAGTATCTCAAAAAAGGATCTGCTGTCTACGTGGAGGGACGGATTCGCAGAAGGGAATACGAAGACGAGAACAAACAAAAAAAGTATATCTTCGAAATCCTGGGCGACAACATGACCATGCTCGGCGGAGGCCCCAGAAGGGATGAAGGCGTTACCGACAACGGCAACGGCTCTGTATCGGTAGCCGATACATCCGGTTCGGAGACCTCGGCACCCGATGATGATCTGCCTTTCTAAAAAATAGCGAAATGGTGAAATAGCGAAATGGTGAAATTTCGCTATTTCACTTCTCGCTATCTCGCTATTTTTCTACAATGAAACACCTATCAATCGCATTAATCTTATTAATCCTGCTACCTGGCTGTCAGTCAGACTACACCCCCAAACCACGGGGGTATTTCAGGATTGACCTTCCGGCCCACGAGTACCAGGTGTTTGATACCAACTTCCCCTTCTCTTTCGAGTATCCCATCTACGCTACGATCTTTCCGGATTCGTCGGGGCTGGCCGAACCCTACTGGATCAATATCAGCTATCCGGCATACAAAGCCCAGCTGCACATCAGTTACAAGGAGGTCCACGACAACCTGAACAACTACCTTGAAGATTCAAGGACCCTCGTTAACAAGCATATCCCAAAAGCTAATGCCATCACCCAGCAGCAGTTTCTCAACGAGAACCAGCGGGTGTATGGACTGACCTTCGCCATCAAAGGAACTGAAGCGGCCTCCCCTTATCAGTTTTACCTGACCGACAGCTTATCCAAATTTGTGCGTGGGGCACTCTACTTCAATATCGTTCCAAACAACGATTCTCTGGTTCCCGTCATCGACTTCCTGAAACAGGATATCGACCACATGATCAGCACTTTTCGATGGAATAATTAAGCTCAATGGTGCTTATCTCAGTCAGGGTTTGTATTTTTGCAGATTCCCACGATTGAAAACCTGAAAACCGGAAAGGAGGATCTTTCATGATTGAAACCATCAAATACGGAACCCTGAGATGGTCACATATCGTAAGACCATCGGAAGAAGACCTGGAGATCCTGAACAGTCAATATCATTTCCATCCCCTCGACTTAGAGGATTGCCGAAGCGTGATAAACCTCAGGCCGAAGATTGACGTCTACGATGATTACTACTTTCTGATCCTTCATTTTCCCAGTTTTGATTCGTCTGAAACGTTTGTTGACACCAAGGAGATCAAGGTCTTCTGGGGAAAGGATTTCCTGATTACGATCGGAAAATCTCACTGGCTGGTGAAAGATATGTTCAGCCAGGAAAAATCTGGTGCACTGGCAGGAAAAAAGATGGAAATTGGAAGTTCCGATGCCCTGCTGTACAAAATCCTGGAACGGTTGATGCAGGAGACTCAGTTTCTTGTTGAGAAAGTGGAAAAGTCTGTGGATAACTGCGGAAAGGCTCTCTTCAACAGAAAAGCCGAAAAGACCATTGAGAAGATCAGTATTACCCAGAAGAATGTGATCCTTCTGAATACCATGTTCAAACCACAGATAGCCCTTTTCAACAAACTTCAATCAGGAGCGATTCCTGGCTTTGCAGAAAATATGGCGGATTACTGGGGAAATATTCTCGACTATTACCAGAAGATCTGGGACATGGTGGAGGATGCCGGTGAGTTGATACGAGGCTATTCCCGTACTTTTGACTCCCTGCAGGTGAACAAGACCAATGAGGTGATCAAAATTCTCACACTCATCTCATCCATTCTGCTGCCTCTTACATTTGTTGCGAGCCTGTATGGGATGAACATTGATCTGCCCTTCTCCAACCATCCCTACTCGTTTTTTATTCTTACACTTGGCATGGGTGTCTTAGCCATCGCCATGATCATCTATTTCAAGGCCAAAAAGTGGATGTGATCAGTCTTTTTTGTTCATCACATCGATTTGCCTTTGGATAGACTCTTCATGAACAACCTCCAGCAACTTCATGATAAACTCGCGCGGTAATCCCAGTTGCTCTCCGTTTTCAACCCGCTCACTGAAAATCTGGTTCCATCGTTTCAATTGCAGGATGGTAATTTTATTCTCTTTTTTGTAATTCCCGATCTGATCCACAATTGACATCCGCTGGGCAATGATATCGATCAGTTGCTGGTCAATCTTGTCGATTTCCGACCTCAACTTCTCCAGTTGATTTTGAAATTCTGTACTTCCAACAGGCTTCCGAAAGATCAATCCGGATAAGAGGGAAGCGAGCACCTCCGGAGTTATCTGCTGCTGCTTGTCTGTAAGGGCCTCTTTCGGGCGGATGTGTGTTTCGATCATCAGGCCGTTCATCTCCAGGTCAATGGCCCGCTGGGAGATGACAGAGAGCAGGTCCACCCTCCCGCAAATATGACTGGGATCAACGATAACAGGCAATTCAGGGCAAAGGCGTTTCAGCTCGATCGGGATCTCCCACATCGGGTCGTTACGGTAGGGAGAGTGCTTGTAATAAGAAAACCCCCGGTGGATAGCGGCCAACTTTTTGACCCCGGAACGGTTGATGCGTTCGAGGGCGCCCATCCAGGTGGTGAGATCGGGATTCAGGGGATTTTTCACCATCACCGGGATATGGGATCCTTTCAGCGCCTCACCGATCTCCTGTACCGAGAACGGGTTAACTACGGTGCGGGCTCCCAGCCATACCATGTCGATTCCCGCTTTCAACGCTTTCTCTACATGCGAAGGATTGGCAACCTCGGTAGTGATTTTCAACCCGGTCTCCTGTTTTACCCTGACGAGCCAGTTGAGGCCTTCATCACCCACTCCTTCAAACGTGCTTGGCCGGGTTCTGGGTTTCCACAATCCGGCGCGGAATACCTTTACCATCGGAATCTTTGCCAGCTCCCGTGCGGTTTCCATCACCTGCTCTTCCGACTCGGCTGAACAGGGTCCGGCAATGACACATGGTTTGTCACCGCATGGCATCCATTGATTCATTGGCTCGATATCGAAACAGTGTTCCATCAGGCTATTTTGAAGATCTGAAGATTAGTTTTAGGAGATGAACAATCACACCGATGCCTGAAGCAACCATTCCTATGATGAATACAATGGGAAGAACAACGTCGAGCCATGACCACCCTCCAACCGTCGAAAAATCAAACGGATAGAGGAAGTAAAGAACCAGAAGAACCACCAGGCTGGCTGCATCCAGAACGGCCCGTACAACATGCCATAGCCAACTGAAATCCAGAAAAAAGATCAGAGCCCACCCGGCTATCTGCAGCAACAGGTTGAGGTTAAGAATCCAGAGAACGGTGTCGTACCGGTCGTTGATAAAGGGGAGACCCCATTCAGGGACTTTGTTGACGAAGTAAAGGAATATCAGGTTCCAGACAATCGACCAGATTGCCTCTCCGCGATGCCGTTTGCGAGGTTTAACAATGGATGTTTCTTCAGTCATGACAATAAATTTGAAATGATAAAAGTATGATATTTTTCTCAATCTAGCGACCTGATCCTGGATGCCGGATGCCGTTGCCGCGTCGCTTCGCTCCTCGCAATGACAAGACTGGATTGCTGGGTCACTGGGTTCTACTGCCCACTGCCCACTGCCAACTGCCAACTTGTAAAAGTTTTCCTTAATTTTGCAGGCTAATTTTTGTAAACATGGAACATCTCAGAAGATCAAAAGTGGCAGATCTCCTGCAATCGAAAGAGAGAGGCAGTGAGGTACTGGTAAAAGGATGGGTACGAACCAAGCGTGGCAACAAAAATGTCAATTTCATCGCGTTGAATGATGGTTCGGTGATCCACCATATCCAGGTGGTTGCTGAGGTAGCCAAATTTGATGAGGAGCTCCTGAAGAAAATCACAACAGGTTCTGCCATTGCCGTGGAGGGTACCCTCGTTGAATCGATGGGACAGGGCCAGAATGTGGAGATCCAGGCACGTAAGATTGAACTCTTCGGAACGGCTGATCCTGAAACCTATCCCCTCCAGAAGAAAGGGCATACGCTGGAATTTCTGCGTGAAATCGCCCACCTTCGTCCACGTACCAATACCTTCGGAGCTGTTCTCCGCATTCGTCATGCCATGGCGTTTGCCATCCATAAATATTTCAACGACCACGGTTTCTTCTACATCCATTCCCCTATCGTTACCGGATCGGATGCCGAAGGGGCGGGAGCGATGTTTCGCGTAACAACCCTCGACCCCCTGCATCCACCCCTTACTCCGGAAGGGAAAGTGAATTATACCGAAGATTTTTTCGGGAAGGAGACCAGCCTTACTGTATCAGGCCAACTGGAAGCGGAACTTGCCGCCCTTTCACTCTCACTTGTTTATACCTTTGGACCTACGTTTCGGGCCGAGAATTCAAATACACCCCGTCATCTCGCCGAGTTCTGGATGATTGAACCTGAAATGGCATTCTACGACATCCACGACAACATGGATCTGGCCGAGGATTTCCTGAAATCGCTGATGCAGTATGCATTGGATCACTGCATGGATGATCTTGAGTTCCTGAACAAAATGTATGACAATGAGCTGATCGACCGCCTTCAACAGGTGATTGGAAGCAAGTTCGAACGGCTTACCTATACGGAAGCTATCGAGATACTCAAGGCATCGGGCCAGAGTTGGGAATTCCCTGTCGACTGGGGCTCTGACCTCCAGGCTGAACATGAGCGCTACCTGGTAGAGAAGCATTTTCACTGTCCGGTGATACTGACCAACTACCCCAGGGATATCAAAGCCTTTTACATGAAGCAGAACGACGACAACAAGACTGTCAGAGGGATGGATGTCCTCTTTCCCCGGATCGGTGAGATTATTGGCGGATCTCAAAGGGAGGAGGATTATGACAGCTTGCTTCGGCGAATCAGGGAGATGAATATCCCCGAAAAAGATGTTTGGTGGTATTTGGATACGCGCCGATTTGGTACCGCACCCCACAGTGGTTTTGGCCTGGGATTTGAACGATTGATCCTCTTCGTTACCGGGATGAGCAATATCCGCGATGTGATTCCATTTCCCCGCACCCCCAAGAACGCAGAGTTCTAGATACTGGATACTGGATCCTTGATGCCTGATCGCGTATCTTGTATCGCTTTTTTTTGTACTTTTACAGGGATATAACTCTCTATGGAAAAACGTTGGATCATCAAGGAGCGGGGTGATGAACAGGTTGTCGGACAGCTGTCGCGGGAACTGAACATTGACCAGCACCTGGCTAGCCTCCTGGCCCAACGTGGTGTTACTACCTTTGCCCAGGCCAAATCCTTCTTTCGTCCGCGTCTTGAGGATTTGCACGATCCTTTTCTGATGAAGGATATGGACAAGGCCATCAGCCGCATTGAAGCAGCCCTGACACAGGGGGAAAAGATTCTGATTTACGGTGATTACGATGTGGATGGAACCACAGCTGTCTCCCTGGCCTACCTGTTTTTCAAAAAATTTACGGATAAGATTGAATTTTATATCCCCGACAGATACAATGAAGGTTACGGGATCTCATCCAAAGGGATCAAGTTTGCGGCTGATGAGGGATTCTCACTGGTGATTGCCCTCGATTGCGGCATCAAGGCGGTAGAGATGGTGAAACAGGCGAAAGCAAACGGAGTGGAATTTATCATCTGCGACCACCACCGTCCGGGAGCTGAATTACCGGATGCCTCCGCCGTACTGGATCCGAAACGCCCCGATTGCAGCTATCCCTATAAGGAACTTTCCGGGTGCGGAATCGGATTCAAGCTCATCCAGGCTTATGCACAAAAAAACGACATCCCGTTTGAAGAGCTGAAAGAGTATCTCGACCTGGTGGTCGTCAGCATTGCTGCCGACATTGTTGACATCACCGGAGAGAACCGCATCCTGGCCTATTACGGACTGAAACTGGTCAACATACGCCCTCGTCCGGGCATTGAAGCCGTGCTGAAGTACGCCAATGTTTCAAAGAAGGATGAAGATGACAGCAACCTCTTTTTTAACCGGGAACTGACCATCACCGATCTGGTCTTCCTGGTGGGTCCCCGGATCAACGCTGCCGGCCGGATTGAAAGCGGCCGGAATTCGGTGGAGCTTCTTATTGCTGATAATTTTAAGCTTGCCAGGGAGATCGGCAAGCAGATCGACGCCTACAACACGGAACGGAGAGCACTGGATGCGTTAGCCACCCAGCAGGCCATCGAGATGATCAGCAACGATACAACCCTTAAGCAGGCAAGGTCGACAGTGATTTTTCATCCCGACTGGCACAAAGGAGTGATTGGCATTGTGGCTTCCAGGCTGACGGAAGTGTTTTACCGCCCAACCATCGTTTTTACACAGGCAGGTGAGTTCGTCACCGGTTCGGCACGATCAATCAAGGATTTTGATATTTATGATGCCATCGATTCATGCAGTGAGCTTCTGGAACATTTTGGCGGACACAAGTTCGCTGCAGGGCTTTCACTCCGGCCGGAAAACCTGGAGGCTTTTCAAAAAAAGTTCGAAGAGATCGCTACCGAAAAACTGGAAGGAATCGAGTTAATTCCGGAAATTGAGATTGACGCCGAATTGCCACTGTTTTCAATTCACTCGAGGTTCTTCAACATCCTGAAGCAATTTGCCCCGTTTGGCCCCGGCAACCTGGCCCCCCTGTTTATCACCAAAGGGGTTGTGAATGCCGGAGGTACACGAATTGTCGGGAAAAACCACCTGAAACTCTGCGTGGTGCATCCAGATGTGCACGGAGGTCCTTTTTCAGGAATAGCCTTTCAGCAAGGCGACCATATGACGCTCATGGAAAAAGGTTTCCCCTTCGACCTGTGTTACAATGTGGAAGAGAACGAGTGGAACGGAACGGTTACTCTCCAGTTGAATGTGAAGGATATCAAATTCGGAATTTAATTCCCTTCATCCCCAAAACATACACCCATTTTCCGTGTCTTGTGAATCAACGGAAGATCCATGGGAACAAGCCTCAGTTTTCCTCCAACGTCAGAGAGTGGAATGGAGCTGATCTTATTTCCCTCAAGGTTCACCATTTGACCGAATTTCTGCTGAGCAATCAGTTCCACGGCAGATGCGCCAAACCGGGTTGCCAGTACCCTGTCCATGGGGGAGGGGCTACCCCCCCGCTGAATGTAACCGAGGATAGTTTCCCGGGTTTCCATCCCGGTTTTGGTCTTGATGGCATCTGCGATATACCTTCCGGCCGAATCCCCTTTTTTAAAGGGTATGCCTTCGGCAACCACCACAATAGAGTATGGTTTCTTGTGGATAGCCCTTCTTTTAAGGCACTTTGCCACGATGTCAATATCAAATTCCACTTCCGGAAGAAGAATTACGTCCCCGCCTCCCGCGATGCCTGAATAGAGTGCCAGCCATCCTGCATGATGACCCATCACCTCGATGACCATGATACGTTTGTGGCTGTTGGCAGTGGTGTGCAGCCTGTCGATGGCTTCAGTAGCAATCCAGAGAGCTGAGTCAAACCCGAAGGTCTGATCGGTACCCCAAACATCATTGTCGATGGTCTTTGGGATGCCAATCACATTGAGCCCCTCTTCGGAAAGGTGAGCGGCCGTTCTCATGGTGCCGTTCCCTCCGATGCAAACCAGGGCATCCAATCCCATCTCTTTGTAGTGTTTCCGAATCAGTTTGGGCTTGTCAACAGAAAGCAGCGAAGTGCTCTTCTTGAACGGATTCTCCCGGGAAGTCCCAAGGATGGTCCCTCCAACAGTCAGAATTCCCGACAGCTGATTTTCGTCCAGGATCGTATGCTCCTGGTTGATCAGTCCGAGAAATCCGGAGGAGATTCCAACCACCTCCATCCCATATTCAAGGATTGCTGTCTTGCCAACTCCCCTGATGGCTGCATTGATTCCAGGGCAGTCGCCGCCGGCCGTTACAATCCCGATACGGGTTGCTCTTTTTGCGTTACTCATGGTTGTCTATTGTATCACCAGTTTGTGTATTTCGGTGGAGGAGATATCTTTCAGATGAAGAATATAAACGCCTTTCGGAAGATCTTCCACCCGCATCTCTTCATCAATTGGCAGAGGGAGATCAGCATAAACCTGTTGTGAGTAGACCAGGATGCCAAAGAGGTTGAAAAGCTCAATCTTTTCCAGCCGCTGTCCCTCTCCGCCTGTGATCCTGAACCGGCCTTGGTTCGGATTCGGGAAAACGCTGTACCGCCTGGTGGATGTTCCTTCCCGGATGCCGGTACAGGCTCCGAATGAAAAGATGATGTTGATATGGGCCGAATCCATGCAGCCATTCTCATTTGTTACCTCAACCGTATACTCCTGAATTTCGTATCCGATTCCTGTGGAAGCAATCATGATGGTTTGCTCGTGCGACCCGTTTGACCACTTGTAAAGCGATCCTGAATTTCCGGCGCTGAGCACCAGGGTGTCGTAGATACAGACTGTAGTGTCGGGAGGCCCCAGGTAGATCACCGGTAACGGATTTACGGTTACCTGGGTGCTGCCGCTGATCAGGTTGAAATTGTCGTCGACCGTGAGATGGTACGTTGTATTTTCGGAAGGGGTAACCTCCGGATTGGCATCCGAGGAGGTAAATCCCACGGGTGTTGAAGTCCAGCTGTAGGTGTACCATCCTGAGCCTCCTCCCGCAAGGGCAAAAAGCTGAGTGGAGGTTCCCAGGCATACCGTTGAAGGAGTGGCAACAGGGTTCACCGAAAGGGGACCGCCTTCAACGGCCACGATCACCGGATCCGGATCGCTCTTGCAGGAACTGGCTGCATCCGTTACTTCGAGATTGAAGATAGTAGAGAAGAAGACATTTCCGGTAAGGGGATCTTGCATCGTTGAATTGAAGCCCGGAGGGCTGGAAGTCCATTCCCAGGAGTATACGCCATACCCTCCGCTGGCGATTCCGTGAAGGGTGATCCCGGTCCCGTTTGCGATGGTGGTATCCTCCCCGGCGGAAGCAATGGGTTTGGGATGAACCAGTATCATGGCTGTATCGTACAGCGAATTCAGGCACAGATCAGTAACCTGCACTGTATAAGCATTGTTTCCGACAGGCGGGATCAGCACAAGGATGCTGTCATTCCCTCCCGGAACATTCCAGGTATAGGTATATGGCTGAAGGCCTTCAGAAGGCTGGGAAAGAAGCGTCACCTCCTCACCGTGACAAACGGTTGCATCGTTCATTGGCTGCAGTGTCATCGGAACGTAGTCGAGAATAGGAATTGTATCGGCCATCACGGTTCCGTCGCAGCTGATCTGGTCAATAGTGATGATCACATTTTCAGGACCTTCCGGAACAAGATCCAGGACAGGATGGATCACGATCGTCAGGCTGTCGGTCCCAGCAGGGAATGTAAGGTGATCGGGGATCAGTGTATAATCCACTCCGTTTGTAGCCGTGCCGCTCACCAGGAAGTTCACGGTATAGGCTGTAGGCTGGGGGGAGGAGAGCAGGAAGTTGACCACCACATCGTTGCACCCCTCAACTGCAGTGTTCCCGATACCCGGATTGCTGTTGGAGGGCGACATCTCAACACCTACCGCACTGAAGCTGTTTTGTTCAAGAAATACTCCCGAGTCGAGGATGTGGTCAACGGCATCGGCAATAGCCAGCTTGATGTGGTATGTAGAACATGGTGTCACCACAGCGGTGGCAGTGAAGACATAGGTAAGAGCGTCGTATTGGTAATAAACTCCGCCGCCATTATCCCACCGGCTGAAAGTATTCCCGCAAATGTTGTTTATCGTTACATACTGCGATGAGGACCCCGGCATCAGGGCAATGTTGATGGCGTTGTTGGAGAAGGTCCCACTGATCCCTGGACCGCTGAGAAAAAACCCGAAGGCATCGTTGATCTGGTTGCAATACTCAAAAAATTCTTCCGAACCGAAGACATACCGAAACTGGATGGTATCGAACTGCGGGATAAAATCAAACTCCAGAAGGGCTTTGTCGAACGTTGCTGTTCCCGAGATGGCCGTTAGGTCGGGATCTCCACCGCCTCCAGTCCCAAGCCCAGCCCCGGTTTGGTTGTTTGGACCGATGGCAAGTGAGGCTTTTCCTGAAGTCATCAGAATCCCGCCGGGGAGGCCCAGCTGAATGTTTGCCCCTCCCGCAGTGGCGAACGTGCCGATCTGCGTGGATGAGATCATCCCTAAAGAGCCGTTGAAGGTGGCGTTAAAAATGGTGATGCCTTCACCGATCAGGTAGTTCTGGATCAGCTGCTCAGGGGTCATGTTCATGGCAGAACCCTCCACAACAGTCAGCTGGGCGCGGAGTTCTGCAAAGACACCAGAACTCAGTATCAGGCTGACAACAGCAATCAGGATACACAAATATCGGAAAGAGTGTCTCATGGATACTCCATTTGTAAACTACAAATATACGAAATTCAGAAGGTTAACGAAGTTCGAAAGATCCCTGACCGATTTCCCTGTCGTCGAAGAACACACCAACCATGTAGCGCCCTTTCATGGCTGCCGCATCATTGTCGCGCTTGATCCAGTCGACACATACCCGCATGGTTTTCCCTGCATAGTTGATGTCTTCACGTACCGAATAGGGGATCTCCTGACCGTTGAAAACAAACACGTCGTATTTGCTTTTTGTGACAACCACATTGTCGGGACGGGTAATCCGGATATACAGAATTTTTGTCCCCAACTCAATGAGTGGATTCTCACCAATGGTGAAACAAATCTTCAGCTTGTCGGTGCGGTTGGCTTTGTCCGTCTCATTGCTGTTGACTCCACGCACTTTATATGCAGTGGTATTTACTCCATAAGCCTGAAGTACAGCTGCCTGGTTCATCTTCTGAGTCAACTCCTCCTTGTCTTTGATCAGATTCTGGTTTCTGCCCTGTTCGGTACGTACGACCTGCCTGATGCGCTCATTCTCCTCTTTCAGTTCCCGGTTTACCGTATAGAGGGAGTCCATCTGGTGTACATATCCCTGGGCAACCTTCTGAAGCATGGCCATCTTTTTCCGGATCTTATAGTATTCGTATTGGGTATCGAGGAGTTTACGAATTTCAACAGCATTGGCCTGGATGATGCTGTCTTTGGATGATAAGGAGTCGGAGAGAGTGCCGTAAATCTCCTTGATGTTGTTGTGCTCCAGCATCAGAGAATCCAGCTCTTTCTGCATCTCAATCTTTTCAACCTCCCGGGCATCCACCAGGTTCATCAGCTGTGAACGCTGGAAAAAGAGCCAGAACAGCAATGCCAGGATAATAAGCGCGAGGATGGCTACGAAAATTTTCCACTTCCGGGAGCCCGAACTAGTTTCTTCCATGTCAATCGTCAATTATCAGATTAATTTTAATGTGCCGAACCGATAACTTTCACATTATCACCACAGTCGTCGGCGATCTTCTTCATCCACCATTCAGGATAGCCAGGCTGATCGGGAAAAGCGGGAACGCCCCATTCATTGCGTTCAAATGTTCCGTCTTTCTCCTTTTTCACATTCCCGTCGTGGTATTTCACCAGCAGGTACTGACCCAGGTCGCGCCAGGTGTCAACGGTAAAATTTCCCATGGCATCGGAGTAGTCGGTGAGGAATTCACGGGCTGCAGCCGGACTCTCGCCATAGAGTGCCAACGCCTCTTTGTCAACTCCGGGTGTAGCATTGATGAAGAAATTTTCCATTCGGGTCTGTACCTTCTGGATATCCTTGATCATGTAATTGTATTTTGTATAGGCCCAGTTGGAGACGAAGGTAAAGATCCAGAATGCGGAAGTTGGTGAGTAGGTCAGCATATCACCGTTCCCCACGGCAAAAGGTTCCGGAACTTCCAGGATGCCGCAGTACATCGGGGCATAGCAGTTGGTATAGGTGTCGTCAACACTGAACCAGAAGATCCCGCCGATCGGATCGGGGAGCCAGTTTCTGCTCTGCGTAACAAAGACAAAGCCGGTTTGCTGCGTGGAGGTAGCGCGCTCGTTGCAGTAACCCACACTGTCTACCTCCCATGTCATTGGTCTCCATCGGTAGGGTGACTGGAAAGGGCCGGCGCCAAAATCGTTGTTCATGTCCATCGAAGTGTTTTCATAATGGTCGCGCATCAGATCCATCACCTCTTTTACCGTCACTTTATGATCGGGCTTAACCCAGAGTGGCATCCGGTTGGCAGCGTAACCGTTGGCATCGTGTTCAATTACACCGCGGGCATAATTTTCATATGGTGCCATGCCTGAGTTTACCCTGTTAAACATGGCATAAACTCTGGCTTCACAAAAGCGTGCACCGCCAAAACCAACAGGTGCGTAGGTGTCAGAGAAGCTGAAATCTTTGTCGGAACCTTTCCACCACTCCTTCTCACGGGCAAACGAGATGACATCGGGAGCGTTGTAACACGTTGCATTTGCATCATTCCAGTTATTCACTTTCTGATAGGGGAAGGTGGTGATACGTGCCTGATTGGCATGACCGCAGATGTATCCGTCGGGCACCTGAAGAGCAACCCAAACGGCTCCCTTTTGCCCTTCGCCTTTGCCGATGATCTCCATGATCCAAACTTCATTCTTGTCGGAGATGGAGAAGGACTCGCCGGAGCTGGCATATCCATAAGTGTCCATAAGCTCTGCAATGATTCGGATGGCATCACGCGCCGATGCAGCCCGCTGTAGCGTGACATAGATCAGGCTGCCGTAATCCATAATGGCTCCCGATTGTGTGGCAAGCTCTTCACGGCCTCCATAGGTAGTCTCCCCGATGGCGACCTGGTTTTCGTTCATATTCCCAACCACAGAAAAGGTGTGACTGATCTGCGGGATCTTTCCCAAAGGCTTTCCTGTATCCCATTCAACAATATCCAGCATAGCTCCTTCGGGATAGTCGGCTGCCGGCCAGAAATAGAGTTCGCCATAAAGGACATGCGAATCGGCCGAGTAGGTTATCATCGTTGAGCCATCGGCTGAAGCCCCTTTGGTTATCAGGAAGTTGGTACAGGCAGATGAGCCGGCATGAATGCCAAACATCAATATCATCACCAGGGATGATGCAATGAGAAAGTTCTTTTTCATAAATGTCTGTTTTAGTTAATGCAAAGGTAAAAATCCTCATCGAAACCGCAAGGCTTCGTCTATGCTTTTGATCAGGTGGTCGATTTCCGCTGCCGGAAATGTGTATCTTCAGAATTCCATGTACCTTTGTAATTCACGAATTGACCAAGATGAAAACAGGGATTCTAATTTTTGTGATGACACTGGCATCCGTTCTGTCATCCGCTCAGTCAGACACCACAACTGCCGTTCACAAAAAGAGCAGAAATGTCCTCCTCGATGTTCATGCGGGATATTCCATGGCTTTTGGCAAATACAGCATGACCGACAGGGAAAACAAGCAGGAGGGCTATGCTGCCGACGGTTTTTTTGTCCAGGTATCCGGATCCTGGCTGGGTAGAAGCGGACTCGGATTGGGGATTGGATACTGCTATCAGAACAACTGGCTTCAGTCGGGTGTTGCTGATGACACGCTTGTGGGGCATTATAAGGAGCTGGGTTCAAAACACTGGAGCAATCATTACTTTCTTGCGGGCCCGGTATTTATCCGGAGTTACGGGAAGTGGCTTGTCACACTGAAAGCCCAGGCCGGGGCAGTTCTTGCCTTTTCGCCGGTTTTCAGGATTTGGATGCCTTCAACGGATACACTCAATCCGAATAACACATCCCTGAGCGACGGACCCGGAGCGGGCATTGCATTCCAGGGATTAGCCGGGATCGGATATAAGGTTACAGATAATTTAACCATCAATCTTGCGTTCTCCTATTTGGGCGGAAATCCTAACAGGACAAAATCCTACAGTCAGTATGTATACGAGACTGACCCCGATACCGGAGATAAAAACCTGGTATTTTTGCAGGGAGAGATTCAACGGAAAAAGAAGATATCGACCTTCCATGTGGGTTTGGGCATTGTGTTCAAGTTATAACATCATTTTCATCTCATGATCAAACGCTTACTGTTTTTTCTCATGATCTGTATGGTGGCATCTTATGCCAACGGTCAGGTCAGCATCAAAGACTCGTCGATCGCTATCCCGATGGTGTATGCGACATACAGTTACCAGTTCCCGGCAGGGGACCTGGCTGTTCGGTTTGGTTCCAACTCGAGCATCGGAGGTGGATTTTTGGTCAAAACGAAATCCAACTGGCTGATAGGCGTTGAGGGAAACTTCCAGTTTGGAAGTACGGTGAAGAACCAGGACAGCCTGCTGACGACCATATCCACCCCTGAAGGATACATCATTGACGCAAACGGAAGGATCGCTGACGTAATCCTCTACATGCGGGGGTTTAGTTTTTTAGCCTCCTTCGGAAAACTTTTTGCCTGGGTTGGCCCCAACCCTAACAGTGGATTTACGCTGATGGGGGGTGTTGGATACCTTCAGAACAAGATGCGTATCCTGAATCCAGATAACACTGCTCCCCAGCTTCAGGGAGATTACAAGAAGGGATACGACAGGCAGAACGGGGGAGTTGCACTTACGGCCTCTGTCGGGTACCTCTTCATGAGTACCAGCCGGTTATTGAATTTCAGCCTTGGATTCGAATTTATCCAGGCCTGGACAAAGAGCAATCGGGCGGTGGATTTCAATACAGGGCAACCCGATCCGGCAAAACTCTCCAGCCAGTATTACGGCATCAAGGCTACATGGAATATTCCGCTCTACCGGAGAAGCCCGAAAGAGTATTACCTCTACTAGATTTTCGATTTTCGATTAAATTTCCGTATTTCGTATTTCAATTTATTTACTGCCAACTGCCCACTGCGAACTGCCAACTATGAGTACACTCTACACGTTAAGCATTCTTCTCTACGGACTGGGAATCCGGATTGCAGCCCTGTTCAATCCCAAAGCCGGAAAGTGGGTACAGGGAAGAAAGGGGCTCTTCCGAAAGCTGGACAACTGCCTGAAAAATAAAGAGGGCGACTGGAAAGGGAATGTATGGTTCCATTGCGCTTCGCTGGGCGAGTTTGAGCAGGGACGCCCGGTGATTGAAGGGTTTCGCGCACTCTATCCCGAATACAGGATCATCCTCACCTTTTTTTCTCCCAGCGGATACGAAGTGAGGAGCGGGTATGAAGGTGCTGAAGGGATCTTCTACATGCCTCTTGATACCCCCCTGAACGCAAGAAAGTGGATCCGTCGCCTGAACCCCAAGCTGGTATTTTTTGTCAAATATGAGTATTGGTTCAATTTTCTGAAAGCACTCAACCAGAAGCGGGTACCGGTATTTATCATTTCTGCGAGGTTCCACGAAAACCAGCCGTTTTTTAAGAGCTACGGCAGCTGGTTTAAAAAACAACTCAACCACATATCCTGGTTCTTCCTTCAGGGCGAAGAGACGCAAAAACTGGCTGAAGTGCTGGGGATCAAGAATTTTACAATGACCGGCGACACCCGTTTCGACCGGGTATGGAGCATCCGGGAACAACGCAGGACATTTCCCCTGATTGAGCAGTTCACCAGAGATGCAAAACTGTTCCTGGGAGGGAGCACCTGGGGGCCGGATGAAGCACTTATACTGGATTTGTTCAGGCAGAATCTCCCCGATTTAAAGTTCATCATCGCTCCTCATGAGGTGCATCCTTCACGAATCGAAGCACTCGTGAACAGTTGGCAGTTGGCAGTTGGCAGTTTGCAGTTTGCACAGGGCACAGAGCACAGAATTGAGGATCACGGATCACGGATCACGGATCGCGGATCAGCCGTTGTCAGGTATTCGCAGCTTACCACCGAAAACGCAGCTTCGGCCCGGGTCATAATCGTTGATTCCATCGGCATCCTCGCTCACCTTTACCAGTATGCCTCTTTCTCATACATTGGAGGGGGGTTTGGTGTGGGCATCCACAATATTCTGGAAGCCGCAGCTTTCGGACACCCTGTGTTATTTGGCCCAAATTTCCGGAAATTCACCGAAGCCAGAGATCTCATCCGATTGGGTGGCGCTTTCCCGGTTGGCAATGCGAAGGAGTTGTCATCAGTAATGAAAGATCTGTTAACGAGTGATGAAGAGTACCGGAGGATCTCCAGCATCTGCATGAATTATGTCGAAAGCAACTGTGGAGCTACTCGCCGTATCCTCCAGGGAATTCAAACTCTGGGCTTCATCGCCGTTCCAAAACAGAATTCCTGATCCCCCTGGCATCCGAATTTTCCTGAAAAAATCAATCGCTGCTTTCCACATGAACATTTTTCTCTATATTTGTTTTAAATAAAAATTAGGTATCATCAAACGCACACACTATGAAAAAAAGTTTCTTTCTATCCCTGGGTATAACTGCCGTAGCGATGGCATTTATTCTGTCAGGATGTTCCCCTGTAACACTCACCTCATGGAAAAACCCGAAAGTCAACGAACAAATCGGCAAAGTGGTTGTATGGGGCATGTTCAATAAGCTTGAATATGAAAAACCTTTCGAGGATGCCATGGTTTCCTATTTGAATTACAAGGGGATGAAGGCCATTTCGGCACTTACCTTTCTGAACCCTACGGTCAAATACGAATACAAGGACCTTGAGCGGATGATCGACAGCATTGGTGCCGATGGCATTCTGATCTTTTCTTACAAAGGAACGGATAAGGAAAAGGATTACGTGCCAGTCTCCACCTCCATCTACCCCGATTACTATTACAACTACTATGGCTATTACAACTGGTACTATCCATACTATAGTCCGGGTTACAGCGTAGTTACAAGCGGAGGATACTGGACAACCACAACCATCGTAAACCTGACCGCCAACCTCTATGGCAATTCAAAGGATGAACTTATCTGGACTGCCCAGGTTAGCGTTACCGATCCCGATTACATCGACACGGCAGCTACCGAAGTGGCCAAACAGGTGTATCAGGATTGGGCGAAAAACGGCATCCTGAAATTTAAGTAAAATCCTGATCCCGCTGCCTCGGCTCAAAACCGGCATCGCGGATAGCCTGCCGGATGCCGGCAGCATCAAACGTATGTGAGGCTCCTGCTACGGAGACGACGTTCTCTTCGATCATGATGCTTCCGAAATCATTGGCACCGGCATGAAGAGCCAGTTGAGCTGTTTCTTTGCCAACGGTAAGCCATGAAGCCTGGATATAGGGAATATTGGGGAGCATGATGCGGCTGATGGCAATCATGCGGATATACTCTTCCGGCGTGACCTTGTTGGTGACGCCGGTTTTTTTTCTCAGCACGGTATTCTCATCCTGGAAAGGCCACGGGACGAAATTCAGAAACCCTTTATGGCCGGCAGGTCGTTCCGCCTGGAGGGTGCGCAGTGCGATCAGGTGTTCCAGCCGTTCTGCGACGGTCTCAATATGCCCGAACATCATGGTGGCAGATGTCGTGAGGTTGAGTTGGTGGGCTGCCCGCATCACATCCAGCCACTCGGAAGCAGAGCATTTGACTGGGGAAAGCTCCCTGCGTACCCGGTCAACGAGGATCTCGGCACCGGCACCGGGCAGGCTGCTTAATCCGGCATCCACAAGTTGCTGCAACACCTCCTTGTATGAGACTCCTTCCATCTTCGCCAGATGAACAATCTCGGGAGGGCCCAATGCATGAAGTCGCAGTGTGGGATAATGACGTTTCAGGTCGCGGAACAGCTGCCGGTAGAATTCCAGTCCCAGTTTGGGATGCATCCCTCCCTGGAGCAGCAACTGATTGCCTCCCAGTTTCTGCATCTCATCGATCTTCCGGATGTAGTCGTGAAGCGTGGTAATATAAGCGTCCTCACTTTTGGCTGTGCGGTAGAAATTACAGAATTTGCATCCCGAAAGGCAGATGTTGGTAATGTTGACATTCCGGTCGATGATCCATGTCACCACCTTATCGGGATGTCGCTTCTGTTTCAGGGTATGGCCAAGTGTCATAAGGGTTGGAAGAGGAGTTTCGGAAAAAAGCAGAACGCCTTCACGGGTATCCGGAAACTCACCTGCAAGAACCTTGTCAATGATCTGATTCAGACTCAACATTCGCCCTGTTTTTTTTCTAACTTTGCAATCTTCAGCGCTCAAAATTAAGAAAAAAGATGCACCCTAAAATCATTGACCAAACAGGGCTTTCACGGGGGGATAACCTTCTCCTGCTAACCGATTCGCCCAAAGCAATCCCAAACGGCCTCTTTTCTGCCCCGGAAATAGCCTTCATTACCGAACAATTTAAACGAAAAGTGGAGATGATCCCCTTTAACCGGCTTGATCACTGGGTGCTGATCCAATTTATCCCCGTTGCGAAAGACAGGGAGCAGCGCCTCGAGAAATGCCGCCTGGCAGGAGATAAGATCCAGCTCTTTCTGAATGAACACAAGGTTAAGCGGGCAACACTTTTTGATATTAACACCCTGGAAGAAGAGGCCACGGCACTCCTGGAAGGAATGGCATTGGGGAGCTACCAGTTTTTCAAGTACAAGACCGACAAAGAGGGTGAGAATACCCTTCTGGAGATCGGCATCTTCAGTGGAAAAATTGGGAAACAAGAGGTTACAGACCTTAACGCCATGCTTAACGGAGTTGAACTGACACGAAACCTTGTCAATGAACCCAACTCCTATCTTACGGCAACAACCTTTGCCAGAGAGATCGAAACGGCTTTAGAGAAAACGGTTATCACTGTTGAGATTCTGAGCAAGAAGAAGATTGAGGCATTGCAGATGGGCGGACTTTTAGGCGTCAATAAAGGAAGCCATGAACCCCCTCTTTTTATCATCCTGGAATACAAGGGCCGAAAAGCGAAAAACAAGAAACCCATTGTACTTGTCGGGAAAGGAATCGTTTACGATACCGGTGGGATGAACCTGAAAACCGAGTCGCACATGGAGAACATGAAGACCGACATGGCTGGGGGAGCAGCTGTGGCCGGAACCCTGCTCGCCGTTGCCAGGGCAAAACTTCCTGTGCATCTGATAGGCCTGATCCCGGCAACAGATAACCGTCCCGGCCCCCAGGCCATTGTTTCGGGAGATGTCCTCAAAATGCACAACGGAATGACGGTGGAGGTGATCAATACCGATGCCGAAGGCCGGCTGATCCTGGCCGATGCACTCAGCTATGCCACCCGATACAAACCCGAGCTCACCATCGATCTGGCCACTCTCACCGGGTCGGCCGTTCGGGCCATCGGTAAACGGGCGATTGCCGGGATGCAGTCGGATGCAAGAAAAGAATTTGAAGAGCTGAGATCATGCGGTTCCAACGTTTATGAGCGGATTGTTGAACTGCCATTATGGGACGACTATGGCGAAGAAATCAAGTCGCAACTGGCCGATCTGAAAAACCTGGGAGGTCCCGAAGCAGGTGCCATTACTGCCGGGAAATTCCTGCAGAAGTTCACCAGCTATCCTTACATTCACCTCGATATTGCCGGCCCCTCGTTCCTCGAAAAACGCGACTCATACCGCGGCCAGGGAGCTACCGGTGTCGGTGTGAGGCTGCTGCTGGAGTATCTCAAACAGAAAACTAACTAGTTAAGGTCATATCCGCTCATCAGCACATCAGCAAAAAAACAAATCAGCAAATCAGCACATCAGCACATCAGCACATCAGAATTATGGATCAACCCACAGATAAAGAAAACCGCATCCGGCTCGGCATCTCACACGGAGATATCAACGGCATCAGCTATGAAGTGATCATCAAAACCCTGCAGGATCAGCGCCTGTTTGAAAACTATACGGTCATCCTTTACGGCTCCTCCAAAGTGGCATCCTACTACCGGAAGCTGATGGATGCCAACGAGGTGAATTTTAACATCATCAAAAAAGCAGAACAGGCTCATCCGCGGAGGCCAAATATCATCAACGTCATCGAGGAGGAGGTACGGATCGATATCGGAAATGCCACACCCATTGCCGGAGAGCTGGCTTACAAAGCACTTGAGATGGCGATGAACGACATCCTTCACGGTCATCTCGACGTGTTGGTTACGGCACCCATCAGCAAGAAAAATATTCAGTCTGAGAACTTCAGGTTCCCAGGGCATACCGAATACCTGACCGACCGCTGCAAGGTAAATGATTCGCTGATGCTTATGGTGAACCGCGATTTCCGTATCGGCGTTGTCACCGGACACCTGCCAATGAGAAACGTACCGGATGCACTGACTCCTGAACTTATTCTTCGGAAGATCAACATCCTGAACGAATCCCTGATGCAGGATTTTGGGATCATTAAGCCGAAAATCGCCATTCTGGCCCTCAACCCGCATGCCGGCGACGACGGACTGATTGGTGACGAGGATCAGAAAATCATCACGCCGGCGATTGACCAGGCGTTTGACAGCGGTATCCTGGCCTTCGGGCCCTATCCGGCCGACGGATTGTTCGGCACTTCCAACTTTACGGAATTTGACGGGATCCTGGCCATGTACCACGATCAGGGGATGATTCCGTTCAAACTGCTCTCCTTCGACGAGGGGGTGAATTTCACAGCCGGACTGCCCATCGTAAGAACCTCTCCGGCACATGGAACCGCTTTTGATATTGCAGGAAAGAATGAAGCCAATCCCCAGGCATTCAGAAATGCCCTCTTCCAGGGATGCGACATATTTACAAACCGGACGCTTTACAAGGAATTGACGAGCAATCCGCTGAAAACCCCGAAACAGGCAAAAGAGAACAGCAACGAATGAGTTCACTCCGGTATACGGCAGCATCCATTGCCCGGATCGTTGACGGAGAGATTCAAGACTCCGGCAACCGTGATCAGGAGATCCGTGAGTTGCTGATTGACAGCCGCCGGCTGACTCACCCCGACCGATCGATGTTCATCGCACTTGTGAGTGACCGAAATGACGGACACCGCTATATCCCGGAGCTTGTGGAACGGGGAGTGCGCTGTTTTTTAGTCAGCAGTGGGCAGTGGGCAGTGGGCAGTTGGCAGTTGGCAGTGGGCAGTAACCGGCATCCGGCAGCCAGCGTCCAGGATCCAGGGTCCAGCATCCACGATCCTCTCTTCATTGTCGTCCCCGACACCCTTGCAGCACTGCAGAAACTGGCTGCCCACCACCGGCAACAATTCACCTATCCGGTAATCGGAATTACAGGGAGTAACGGGAAGACCATCGTCAAAGAGTGGCTCTACCAGCTACTTTCGCCCGGTATGGATATCGTTCGAAGTCCGAAAAGTTACAACTCCCAGATCGGCGTCCCGCTCTCCGTTTGGAACATGGATGCACGCAACGACCTGGCAATCATTGAAGCAGGAATTTCTGAGCCCGGCGAGATGGAGCGGCTGGAACAGGTGATCAAACCGACAGTCGGGATTTTCACCACCATCGGTCCGGCTCACGACGTTCATTTCAAAAACAAAGCGGAGAAGGTAGACGAAAAACTGAAGCTGTTCCGCGATGCCGATATCCTCATCTACCGGTCCGACTATCCGATCATCACCGAACGGCTTGATGCCTCCGCTGATTACAGGAACCTGAACCGATTCACCTGGGGTTCGCGGGAAAACGATAACCTGAAAATCACCGCCATCCATAAAGAGGGAGAGCACACCGTTATCAAAGGCATCTGCGAAGGCGAAATACGTGAAATCACCATTCCCTTCACGGACGATGCCTCTATTGAAAACGCCATCCACTGCTGGGCCCTGATTCAATTAGGAATTCCTCATTCCTCATTAAATCGGTTCGCTGGCCTTTCCCCCATCGCCATGCGCCTAGAGCTGAAGGATGCGATCAACAACTGTTCGCTGATCAACGACAGCTACAACGCCGATATCAACTCGCTGGGGATTGCGCTGGACTTTCTGGCCCGGCAGAAACAACATAGCAAAAGAACGGTCATTCTCTCCGACATCCTACAAACAGGGCGAAGCGGGGAAGAGCTGTATGCAGAAGTGGCCGGCATCATCGGCTCGAGGAAGATCAACCGGATCATCGGTATTGGCAAGGAAATTTCACAGTTTCAACACAGGTTTACCATGCACACGGAGTTCTTCCCGACAACCGAAGAGTTTCTGGCGCATTTTCCGCTCTCTTCGTTTCGCGATGAAACGATCCTGCTGAAAGGGTCGCGTGTGTTTGGTTTTGAGCGGATCAGCCAGGCATTGCAGCAGAAGGCGCATGAGACCGTTTTGGAGATCAACCTCGATGCCCTCGTGCACAACCTCAACTATTTCAGGGCCAAACTGAAACCTGAGGTACAGACAATGGCCATGGTCAAGGCTTTCTCTTACGGCAGCGGCAGCTTTGAAATCGCCAACCTTCTGCAGTTCCATCAGGTCGACTGCCTGGCAGTTGCCTATGCCGACGAAGGAGTTGAGCTGAGAAAAGCGGGGATCACCATGCCCATCATGGTGATGAGTCCGGAAGAACAGAGCTTGGATACCCTGCTGGCGTGGAACCTCGAGCCGGAGATCTACAGCTTCCGGATCCTGCAGATGCTGGCTGAGGCGATGACCCGCAGCGACCTCCCTTTGCATCAGGATGTCAGGATCCACGTGAAACTCGATACCGGGATGCACCGGCTGGGATTTTGCGAACCTGACCTGGAAAAACTGTCAGCCTTGTTGAAACAGAATCCACGGCTTAACGTCAGGTCGGTCTTCTCACACCTTGCAGCCAGTGAGGACCCGGCACAGGATGCCTTTACCGGGGAGCAGTTCACACGGTTTCTGAAGATGAGCGATGCGGTTACATCCAGGCTTGATTATCCCGTCAAGATGCACATCCTTAACTCTGCCGGCATCAGCCGTTTTCCGGAGATGCAGCTCAACATGGTGAGGCTGGGTATCGGACTGTACGGCATTGGTTACAACCCGGAAGAGCAGCAAAAGCTGAGAAATGTCAGCCGACTGCGCACCGTCATTACCCAGATCAAGAAGGTGAAACAAGGCGAAACCGTCGGATACAACCGTCGTGGGGTGGCAGAGAAGAATACTGTGATTGCAGTGGTTCCGGTGGGCTATGCCGACGGGCTCGACCGCCGCCTTGGGAACGGAACCGGTGTGATGTTTGTCAACGGGAAACCCGCTCCTATCATGGGGAATGTTTGCATGGACCTCTGCATGCTGGATATCACCTCCATCGTGGAAGGGGGAATGAAGGTAGAAGAGGGGAACGAGGTGGTTGTTTTTGGGGAGGACTATCCGGTAACCAGCCTATCTGCGATCCTTCATACCATCCCTTATGAGATCATGACCGGCATCTCACGGCGTGTGAAACGGATCTATTACCATGAGTAAATAACAACGGAATGAACCAGAAATTATCCATCCTGATCCCGACCTACAACGAGGAAAAGACCATCACACAAATTCTTGATAGAATCCTGGCAGTCATTCTTCCCGGAAGTCTCGAAAAAGAGATCATCATTGTGAACGATGCCTCCACGGATGCCACAGAGGAGATCGTGAAAGGGTATATCGAGAAGTTGGCAGTTGGCAGTTGGCAGTTGGCAGAAAAGGCACAGGGCGCAGAGCACAGAGCACAGAATTCCGAATCACAGATCTCGGATCTCGGATCTCGGATCTCGGATCCCAAATCCGGCATCTGGCATCATTCTGTTTAATCAACCTCAGAACCAGGGCAAAGGAGCGGCGATCCACAAAGGGATCGAGCTCGCAACCGGCGATTTCATCGTAATCCAGGATGCCGACCTCGAGTACGATCCAAACGAATACACCGTCCTGCTGCAACCGATTCTCGACGGGGTAGCGGATGTGGTTTACGGATCGAGGTTCATGGGCGGAAAGCCACACCGGATCCTCTTCTTCTGGCACTCGATCGGCAACAAGATGCTTACCTTCCTCTCCAACCTGTTTACCAACCTCAACCTTTCGGATATGGAGACCTGCTATAAGCTTTTCCGGGCTGACATCCTGAAGGAGATTTATTTCAAGGAGCGACGGTTCGGGTTCGAGCCGGAAGTCACCTCCAAAATTGCCCGCTTCCCCGGCATCCGAATCTATGAAGTAGGGATCTCCTACTATGGCAGGACCTACGAAGAGGGAAAAAAGATCGGGATGAAAGATGCCTTCCGGGCAGTGATTTGCCTGGTGAAATACAACCTTTTTGACAGGAAGTTCAAGAAATAGCCAATCGCTGCCATGACCAACCCAGTCAGCAACCCAGGAAAACGTTCCCTTCTCGCATTCTACCTCCTTGTTGCCGTAGTTGTTGCAAGCCGGCTTACTTTTCCCCGATGGCTGACATACGACGTACTTTCCATTCTCTCCTGGGATGTTTTCGGCTACTACCTCTATCTCCCTGCCACCTTCATTCATCACGACTTAGGAATCTCTGACTTCTCGTGGGTTCAGCAGATTCTCGATACCTATCACCCAACCAATGGTTTCTACCAGGCATACATGGGCCCTGCCGGCCATTATGTGATGAAATACCCAATGGGGCTGGCGATACTCTATGCTCCCTTTTTCTTAATCGGACACCTCTTCGCCGGGATGATGGGATTTCAGGCCGACGGATTTTCGCTGCCCTACCAGATCTCGGTTGCCATGGGATGCCTGCTGATCACCATTGCCGGCATCTGGTTTCTGAGAAAAATCCTGCTGACCTGTTTCTCGGAGGGAGTCACCGCACTGACCATGGTGTTGGTTGTTCTGGGTACCAACTATTTTGAACTGACGGCATACGACGGAGCACTGGTGCATAACGCCCTCTTTACCATCTATACGCTCATTATCTGGTTCACCATCCGGTGGCATGAAACACCCACCTGGCGAACATCACTTCTTTTAGGACTACTCATCGGCTTGGCTGTCATCATCCGGCCCACCGAGATCATCTGCGTGCTGATCCCGCTCCTGTGGGGAGTCTGGGACAAGAAAAGTATGCAGAAGAAATGGGAACGGGTCACGGGTCACGGGTCACGGGTCACCGGTATCATCCTGGCCATCTTTTTGGTTGGCTCACTTCAGCTGATCTACTGGAAAGTCTACGCGGGAACATGGCTTTATTACAGTTATGAACCCAATGAGAAACTTCAGTGGATCGCTCCCTGGCTCTGGCAGGTGCTCTTCTCTTTCAAAAAGGGATGGCTGGTTTATACTCCGATGATGGTGTTCTCGCTGATTGGATTTTACCGGTTAGGGAACAGGTACAGGCAGATTTTTTACGCACTGTTCCTCTTCACCGTTGCCAACATCCTGATCGTTGCCAGCTGGCCAACCTGGTGGTACGGAGGGAGTTTCGGTCAGCGTGCCATGATGCAGTCGTATGCGGTGCTGGCATTCCCCCTGGCAGCACTTGTGCAGTGGCTTCTTGCCCGTAACATATGGATTAAGGTTCCGCTGCTTCTGGTCATGTTCCTTTTTATCCTGCTGAATCTCTTCCAAACATGGCAGTATATGAATTTTTTGATCCATCCGTCGCTGATGACAAGCGGTTATTACTGGCGGATGTTCGGGAAAACCAAAACCGACAATGTGGCCAAAGGGTTTCTTGAAGGCTACAAAGAGGCCGGCTGGGAGGCAATGGGTCCCGAAGAGGAATACAACCGGAAGGTGCTTTTCCAAAGCGGGTTTGAACCTGACGAACCATGGATCTCCGGCATCCGGGAAGATTCGATTGTTCGCTCCGGAAGCTACTCCTGCCGTTTGGACCCTAATGAGGTATTCTTTACTGTTCTGGACCGGAAGATTGGGGAGACCACGGCAACTCCGGGAAGTTGGGTCCGGGTCACCTTCTGGCTTTATTCTCCCTACCTCTACAAATACAATTCCGGTAACTTCGTTATTACGATGAACCATCAGGATAGCAACTACAAGTACCGGTTCCTGAAATTTGAAGAGGAGGGGTGGATCCCGCTGAAATGGAATAAACTGGTCTATACCTACCAGATTCCATCCATAGAGGATCCCAACGACAGGTTGCAGATCTACCTCTGGCGGGAATCCCATTCAAACCTGTATGTCGATGATATAACCGTTGAACTCTTTGAACCGAAAGATGAAGAATAACCGATCAGCTGGTCTCATTGTATATGTAAAAGGAACCTTCCTGGTCGTGATCCTGCTCCTGCTGGTATCCCCAGTGATCCAGCAGGTTTCTTCCGTATTTTCAACTTCTCTGCTGCATGGATATTTTGAAATGCACGCCTACCCTCCCGTCAGCCTTCAGCGATGGCATACCGGCCAGTACCAGACGGAATGTGAACTGGCGATGAAAGATCATACCGGATTCCGCAGCGACCTTGTTAGGCTGTACAACCAGGTCGATTTTTCCCTGTTTGCCATCCCCCATGCCGAGAAAATTATCATTGGGAAAGGGGGATACCTGATGGCCAGTCAGTACATCGATGCATGGCTTGGTCTTGACTTCAAAGGAAGGCCTTATATCAGGGAAAAGGTCAGAAAGTTTGTTCAACTTCAGGATCTGTTGTGGCAGAATGAACAAAAACTTCTTATCCTGGTCTTTCCTCCCGACAAAGGAACCTTCTATTCCGAGTATATTCCCGACCGGTATCTGAAGAAAATAAGGGAGGAAACAAACTACCGGGCCTATGTGGAGGAGCTGTCAGGGACGGGAGCTAATTTCATTGATTTTAACAGCTATTTTATGCAACTGAAGGAGAAATCACCATACATCCTCTACCCGAAAACCGGGATTCACTGGAGCAATTTCGGTGCTTTGTTAGCGGCTGATTCTCTGACACATTATATCGAATCCAGCCTGGGAACCCATTTGCCAGCCATCATGATCGACAGTGTTGTGGAGACGACAGAACTGAGAGATCCTGACGGAGATATAGAAAATACCCTGAATCTGATCTGGAAGATCTCACATCCAACCATGGCCTATCCTGCTTTCCATTTCGATACCACCGGCAAAAAGCGGATCAATGCCCTTATCGTGGGCGACAGCTTCTACTGGAACTGGTACAATTCAGGATTTATCAAAAACACCTTCGGGAATGAAGACTTCTGGTATTACAACCGGGATGCCTATCCACAGCATTTTACTTCTCCCACTTCCATTTGGGATATTGATAGAAAGGAGGCGATAACCAGGGCTGATGTGATCGTAATTTTATTGGTCAATGCCGGATACGGAAATATCGGCTATGGATTTCTTGAAGAGCTGGCCTCCTACCTGGGAATGGAGGATCCGCAGGTTGAAAAGATACTTGTACAGATGAGGAATACACCAAAATGGCTAGAAGCGCTGGAGAAAAAGGCAAAGGAGAGAGGGATCCCTCTCAATGAAATGATGGTGATTGATGCTCGTTATTTGCTGGAAGAGCGATTTGTCGAATAGTAAACTGATTGGAGCTCTTTTGGAGCGGCTTATACCGTTGATACGGTTAGCAGGTACATTTGAGGGTAGTCGATTCGTTAATGAAGACATCTTTCGCGTGATCAAAAAAGTGGAAAACGATAAATAAACGATAATGATATTCAATACAAGCCTTTTCCTGTTGTATTTTCTGCCGGCATTTCTCATCATCTACTTTCTGCTGGCATGGATCCCAAAGTCGTGGCCGAAGAACACCTTCCTGCTTCTGGTCAGTATCTTCTTCTATTCTTGGGGAGCCCCGCTCTTTGTCTTTGTCGTGATCGGATCTGTTTTGGCCGACTTCTTCCTCATGAGAGAGGTGGGACGAAGTGAAGGAGGAAAGCGAAAAGCGCTGTTCTGGATCAGCGTGTTCCTTAATCTCGGGTTGCTTCTCTATTTCAAGTACATGAACTTCTTTGTCGACCAGTTTAACGACATCCTGAGCTGGTTCGGTTCTCCGCCGGCAGCCTGGACAGCAATAGCCCTTCCTATCGGGATCTCGTTCATCACGTTTCAGAAGCTCTCCTATACCTTTGACGTTTACAAAGGCAGGCATGCCGTAGTGACCCGTCTTCAGGACTATGCCCTGTATATTTTCATGTTTCCGCAACTGCTCTCCGGTCCTATCGTGCGGGTTGGACAGATCTACGACCAGATCAGGGATCGAAGCGCACAGGAGAATTCCAACGAGAGGCTGATCGGGTTCTACCGGTTTGTGATCGGACTGGCAAAAAAAGTGCTGATCGCCGATGTGCTGGGTGTTACTGTGAATGAGATCTTTGCGCTGAACTCGTTCGAACTTTCCTCCAGCCTTGCCTGGGTGGGAGCGATTGCCTATACCTTCCAGATCTACTTCGACTTTTCCGGCTATACAGATATGGCGATCGGAATAGCAAAGATGGCCGGTTTCCGTCTTCCCGAGAATTTCAATTTTCCTTACATATCCACAAGTATCACTGAGTTCTGGAAACGGTGGCACATGACCCTCTCGTTTTGGCTGCGAGATTACTTATTCCTGCCTATCGCCTACTCCACCTCCCGGAAATGGAAAAAGAACAAATATTTCGGCATCAAAACGGATAAGCTCCTATACATATATGCGGCTGCCATCACATTCCTGATCTGTGGATTCTGGCATGGAGCAGCATGGACCTTCATTGTGTGGGGAGGTTATATGGCTTTTTTCCTGATCATCGACCGCCTCTTTTTGGTGAAGTGGATGAAAAAAGCAGGTCGGGTACCTGCAATTATCGTAACCTTCTTTTTCCTGGTGGTTGGCTGGGTGATCTTCCGCTCGGAGAGTCTTGATTTCGCCTACTTCTATATTCGCCGGATGTTCCTCTTTGTGGATATGCCCAACGACATCTGGCTGAATTCCAAGTTCTGGACCATGTTGGTGATTGCCGTCCTCTTCTCTTTCTGGGGAGGATGGAAATTCATTGAACGGTGGAGTGAGAAGCTTTTTACCACACCGAAAAGCCTAACTGTTATCCTGATGACATTGACAGCGATTCTTCTGTTCATACTGAGTGAAGCCACCATCACGGCATCCGGGTTCAGCCCGTTTATCTATTTCCGGTTCTGAGAACTGTGCTGGTGCTCCTGTCAGGCGAATATCCAGGCACAGGATATATACATGTTGTAGAGGAAGGTGTACCACAAAATGGCATAGAGTGCCAGGATGGCGATGCAGGCAACCCTGAGAGCAGGTTTCAGGTACTGAAATACGATCAGGTAAAAGATCAGCAGTGAGAAGAGGATGTACCCCGAGTCCTTAAAATTCAGTCCGGTATAGAGCAAAAACAGAATGAAGACCATCCCGATCAGGAAGCCTGGCGTGAACAGGAGTAGTCGCTTTTTCAGGTTCATGGAGGGAAGCCGGTCGGTCAGGACAAGGATGAAGATGAAGAAATAGGGAGCGCTGATGGTGAACCTGTGAAAACAGTGGATTGATCCACCCCGGAAGAGAAGAATGTAGAGGAAGAAGCCGGTGAAAAAGACAATGGAATTGAGCATGAAATACCGCTTGATCTCTGAAATATCGCCTCCGAAAACAGAGGGGTATTTCGTGTCGTATTCCTTTGGTTTAACCTTATTCCAGAAGAGAAAATAGATCAATCCGGGCATGGTGACCAGGAAAATCGCTGCAATGTTCATCCCGAACCCTTCAATCGACCAGTCGGCCAGCGCTTTGGGCCACTGCAGGTTATTTGTCCAGTAGGTACTTTGTACCTCGTAGTATTTCAGGAAGTTTCCTGAATAGATGTAGTGGTAAGTAAATACCGCCAGCATCCCAATGACTACAGGCAACAGTTTCAGCGAAAGTTCACGGAGAAACCGGCCGACTTTTCGCTCCCTGAAAAAGAAAAACAGGTCTGTGGCTACCAGTGAGGCAACGACGATGATGACTGACGCACGGGTCATGGCAGCAATGAGCATAAATACAAAAT
>JACZJJ010000025.1 GCA_014860625.1 Bacteroidales bacterium
TTTCTGTATTTCGTATTTCGTATTTCGTATTTCGTATTTCTGTATTTCGTATTTCTGTATTTCGTATTTCGTATTTCTGTATTTCGTATTCCCTAATTCCTAACCTCAAGGTATATCGGCAGATGATCCGAAAACCCTCCCTTGTACCTAGGACCAAGAAAGGTGCGTTTGGGTTTAGTGCCCAGATATTTCAGGTCATCTTCCATCATAAATGCGGGTTTGAATATCTCAACACTGCTGAGATCAACCTGAAGCGTATGTTGTTTGTCGAGGAGTGAACCGGAGACAATGAACTGATCCAGCAAACCCCAGTGTTCTCTGAATTTATGGCTACCCTCTTTACTCAGCATCAGATGCATCAGGTTAATAAGGTCGTCGGGTTTCGGATCTTTCGCATCGAGTCTTGCTTTCAGGATGTTACACAAACTTTCGTTCTCCGGCTCGTCGTTGAAATCACCCATAATCAGTACAAAAGGGTAGGGAGGTAGGGAGGTAGGGATGTAGGAAGGAAATTCAGTAGACTGGAGACTGTGGGCTGCGGACTGCGGACTGCGGACTGCGGACTGTGGACTGCGGACTGGATACTGCCAACTGCCGACTGAATAATGGAGTCAACTTTCGCTCGAAGTACCGCAGCTACAACGTTTCTTCGCGGTGCCGAGACCGCCTCTCCTCCTCGTCTCGATGGCCAGTGGTTGACAAAAAGATGAACAGTATCTGCATTGAGCAACAATCCTTTGACATAAAGGATCTCCCGGGTGGTAACAGCAGTATCGAAGGGGAACCGAATTGTGATCCATTCTGTATGCAATGGAATAAATGCGTTATGGCGGTAAAGCATGGCTACATCGATGCCACGACTGTCGGGTGAATCGCGGTGAATGATCCGGTACCCAAAGGTTTTCAGCGGGGATTGATAAATGAGTTTGTTCAGGACATACCGGTTCTCAATCTCGCACAGGCCAATCAGAGCCGGAGGATTCCATTGCCCTGCTGCCAGAATTGTTTTGGCAACATGAGCCAGCTTCTTCTGAAGCTTCGAAAATGTCCAGTGCATCGTTCCTCCACTTGTAAACTCTTCGTCAGAAGTTATTGTGTCGTCCTTGTAATCGAAGAGGTTCTCGACGTTCCAGAAGAGAACACTGACATTTTGACCCGATTGTTTACTGTCGTCGGCTGTGGCACAATTTTCGGGGAGAGATTGTTGCGGTTGTGAGAAAAGGAGATGGCATGAAAGCAATCCCGGCAGAAACCGGATGCTTGCCAGAATGATAGAATGTTTCATCTTTTTTCCTCTTAATCAGGAAAATAGCGAAAAGGTGATATCTCGGCTGCAAAAAAGTTTAACGAATCTTTAACACGAGTGTTAACAGTTTTTAACAGGAGGACAGCACTTTCACCTGGTGAAACCCGTTAACATAGCGAATAAAATTTTTTAGATATGAAAAAGATAGCTGCACTGTTTCTGGTTGCCCTTGTTGGAGGAGCTGTGGCATTGGGCCTGTTTCTTATGATTCAAAAGGAAGCTCCTGTTTATCGTGATATCCCTGTAACAATTCCTGTCCGCCAGGCGAATCTTCCCTCCTCTGCACCAATGAACCTTCCCGATTTTGAAGCAGCCGCTGATCTGACGGTCCATGCTGTGGTACACATCAGGACAAAGTTTCAACGCAAAAGTTTGGTCTATGACGACTTCTTTGAATTCTTCAACTCCCGGAGAGGAACTCCCAGAGAACAGGTATTCCCCTACGAAGCGATGGGATCCGGTGTGATCATATCACCTGAAGGATACATTGTTACCAACAATCATGTAGTTCAGGATGCCAATGAGATCACGGTAACCTTAAACGACCGACGCGTATATAACGCAACCATTGTTGGCAGTGATCCGAGTACCGACATTGCGCTGATCAGGATAGAACAGAATAATCTCCCCTTTCTTTCCTATGGCAATTCCGATGATGTGCGGATAGGGGAGTGGGTCCTTGCTGTGGGAAATCCATTTAACCTGACATCCACAGTTACAGCGGGAATTGTTAGTGCCAAAGCACGAAATATCAATATCCTTGGATCACAGGGAGCGATCGAATCGTTCATTCAGACGGATGCAGCCGTTAACCCGGGAAACAGCGGAGGAGCTCTTGTCAATACCCGTGGTGAACTGATAGGCATCAATGCAGCAATTGCAAGCGGAACCGGTTATTACCAGGGTTATTCTTTTGCGATTCCAGTTAACATAGCACGAAAAGTGGTGGAGGATCTGATGAAATACGGGAAGATCCAGCGTGCCTATTTCGGGATCTACTACCGGGAGATTGATGACAAGATGGCAAAGGAACTGGGGTTGGAGAGCCCAAAGGGGATCTATATCGAGGATTTGGTTGAAGGAGGTTCAGCAGCCAAAGGAGGCATCAAAAAGGGTGACATTATCCTGCAGCTTGGGAATTCTGAAGTCAACCGTAAATCAGAGCTCACCGAATTTATGGGGCAGCATAATCCCGGCGACAATGTGGCCGTCAGGGTTTGGAGAGACGGACAAGTGGAGGAGATGAACATCAAGTTAAAGAGCGAAGATGCAACCCAGGCGCTGGTACAGGACAATAAAATCATCATTCACGGGGCTACGTTTGAGCCACTCTCTGAAACCGGGAAAACACGGTTCGGACTTGATTACGGGTTTCAGATCACACAGCTGAACAATGGCAAACTCAGGGATGCAGGCATCCGTGAAGGATTTATCCTCCTTGGGATAGATCGTCAACCAATCAGCTCACTCTCAGCATTAAAGAATGCGTTATCGGGAAACAGCGGGGGCGTCCTGCTGGAAGGATTATATCCGAATGGGCTGAAAGCATATTATGGCATTGGGTTGTAAAATAAATTTAGAAGAAGTTTAAATAAATGTTTGGAAATTCCGTTATAAAGTTGTAATTTGAGGGTGCAATGAGACAATTAAAAATATCGAAATCCATCACCAACCGGGAAACCGCTTCTCTCGACAAGTACCTGCAGGACATAGGGAAAGAGGAGTTGATCACGGCTGACGAGGAGGTTTTCCTGGCTCAGCGGATCAAGCAGGGGGATCAGGTGGCTCTGGAGAAGCTTTGCAAAGCCAATCTCCGGTTTGTGGTATCGGTAGCCAAGCAATACCAGAATCAGGGACTGAGTCTTCCCGACATGATCAATGAGGGCAACCTGGGCCTAATAAAAGCAGCAAAACGATTTGACGAAACACGTGGTTTTAAGTTTATCTCTTACGCTGTTTGGTGGATTCGCCAATCAATCCTTCAGGCATTGGCCGAACAGGCACGAATTGTACGTTTGCCTCTGAACCAGGTTGGATCACTGAGTAAAATGAACAAGATGTCGTCGCGCCTTGAACAGGTTTATGAGCGTCCCCCTTCGGCCGATGAGATTGCCAGGGAGATGGACATTCCAGAACACAAGGTTCGCGAAACCATGAAAATGGGAACCCGTGTCCTCTCCATGGATGCTCCTTTGGATCAGGATGAGGAGATGAAGTTCCTGGATCTCTTTGTGCCTGCAGATTCTCCCGGCACGGATGAAACGCTTCTGCAGGAATCACTGGCGCACGAGATACAGAGATCACTCTCCACCTTAACGGAGAAGGAGCGGGAGATCATCAATATGTTTTACGGAATTGGCTACCCCCACAATTATACGCTGGAAGAGATCGGCGCCATGTTCGACCTTACCCGCGAACGGGTGAGGCAGATCAAGGAGAAGGCGATCAGGCGACTGAAACACTCTTCCCGAAGTAAATTGCTGAAGACTTATCTGGGTTGAACAGCTGTAAACTGAAGTTATAAACCGCCGGTTAATAACTTTCTGATTCAAAAAAGTTTTTTTTTGCGTTTTAAGGTTCTGTTCAATAAGATATTTATATCTTTGCCTCAAATTCCATTGTGAATGATTGAACAACGCAAACGGCACTTCTTGATTTTCCTGCCTATCTGGATCATTCCCGTGTTCCTGATTACGTTTGGGTCGTTGATCAATTTTCACCAAAACAAGATTTGGGGCAAGCAATTGCTTCCTTACTCCTTTGTTACCCCCAGAGACAAAACCAAAATCGTTAAGACCCAGGATGTAAAAAACCAGATTACCGACTTCATCCTGTTTGATTCGCTGGATGAGATTGCTGTCTACCAGCCGGAAATCCAGATCAACCGGGTTGTTGATTCCGAAGAGACTGGTTTTCGTTTCCTCATGGCTTCAGGCCTCCGGGCTCCCCCGTTAGCATAATTTCCCCCCTGATTCTTTCTTTGTTTTGTAATTAACAGCATTGTTGTTATTCCAGAATGCAAGATAGAAGAGTCAATTCCTGTATCATTTCTTACTAATTATTAATTGCATCATGAAAAAACATCTATTCTCTATTACTACCGGTATTATCCTGGCACTCACTGCTGCAACAGGGTATACTCAAGTTCCCATGTTCCCCGAAACCGTCTCCATGGGACCAGGCTACGGCAATGAAGTGTACTATCAGTTCTCCTCAAGCAATACAACCACTGCAGCCCGGAACACCTGGGACATCTCGTTCAGGACTATGATCATGAGTTCCTGTATCATGACCAACGACGGCTCAGGTGTTACCCTGTGGTCTTATCCCTATGCGGATACCACCGGTTGGGCAACCCTTGATACGACCGGCCTCTCCACATGGACACCGATATACAACGACCCGACTGATTGGGAAAACGGCGCTTTCAGCAGGCATGCAGGCTCTCATCCCGATTATGGATGGGGGATTTATAACATGGCTACCCATGTACTCATTGGCGACTCCCTGTTTGTAATCCGATTAACTGACGGATCATTCAAGAAATTATGGATCATTGAGAAGAACTCTCCGATCAACACCTACATCTTCCGCTATGCCAATCTTGATGGAACCGATTTACAGGAGATGACGGTAGATTGCAGCCTTTATCTGGGGAAGGAATTTATAGGCTTCAACATGCAAACGAACCTTGTTGTGGATTATCAGCCGATAAAAACAAGCTGGGATATTCTCTTTACCAAATACATGTCGATCCAGCCTAACGGTGAACCGTATCCTGTTACAGGTGTACTGACCAATCCTGTCAACTACACGAAAAAATATTATCCGGTTGATCCTGAATACAACGACTGGGAAGTCGCTCCGTGGGACAGCAGCCGCTCCAACATCGGATGGGACTGGAAAGCATTCGATATGTCATCAATGACTTACCAGGTGAATGATTCCATGGTATTTTATGTGAAGGATCAGCTTTCTGAGGCCTACCGTCTGAAATTTACAGCTTTCGAAGGATCTTCCTCCGGCAACATCGACTTTGGTAAAGCAAGGGTCTTCTCAAACGGGATCGGCGATGATAAAAAATCGAATGTAAGGATCACTCTTTACCCGAATCCGGCTTCTGATATTATCCAGATTGATATCGAAAAATTAAAACCATTAAATGAAGAAGTTTCTGTTTCACTTCTTGATTTTACTGGAAAGACTATCCTGACCGAGCAACTTCCATCCGGACAAACACTTCATACGTTAAATATTCAGTCTCTTTCTCCCGGAGCTTATCTGATTAAGGTGACTTCCGGAAATTCTCTCTCTCTCAATAAATTTATCAAACAGTAACATGAATAAAAGACTCTTTGGTATAGGCGTCTTTTGGTTTTTGTTGGCAGTCCTGCTGACCGGGGAGCAATCCCTTGGTCAGCAGGCTTTTGTTACTGTGCTTGATCAGAAAAGCAGGGAGCCCGTAGCATTCGCGCATGTTTGTTTTGAAGGGTTGAAGAGCGGAACCCCACAATATTGCGCCACTTCGATGGAAGGGAAGGCCCTGAACGAAATTAAGGAGAAGTCGAAGCTGGCTATCTCGTTCGTTGGATACAAAACCTATTACGATACCATAAACCCCGGGCAGTCTCTCGAGGTTCAGCTACAGCCTACAGTCCTGAATATGGACGAAGTGGTGGTGACTGCTCAGTACACGCCTGAGCGGGCCGATAAATCAATCTATAAGGTATCCGTCATCAATTCTCGTCAGATTGAACTGAAAGCTGCTACAAATATGGCTGATCTGCTAAAAGATCAGGTAAGCATGAATGTCAGACAGGATGGCGTACTGGGCACAAGTCTTAATATTCAGGGCTTATCCGGTGAAAATGTGAAATTTCTGATGGACGGGGTTCCCATGATCGGACGGATGAACGGGAATTTTGACCTGAACCAGATCAACCTGAATAATGTGGACCATATCGAGGTGATTGAGGGTCCTATGTCAGTTATTTATGGAAGTAATGCCCTGGCAGGTGTGGTGAACATCATCACAAAGGAAAATAAATCGGCCAACCTGAGTACCGTTGTCAACGCATATGCAGAGTCAGTTGGAACCTATAATTTCGATGGTAGCGTGGCCATGAAAATGAACAGGCATACATTTGGAGTTGCAGGTGGCAGGAACTTTTTTGGAGGTTATTCTCCAGCCTCCGACACCGGACGTTCAACAATCTTCAAACCCAGGCGTCAATATTTCGCCGATGGTTATTATGCCTATACGATCGCTAAATTAAAAGTAAAGATTGGTGCTGATTACTTCAATGAGTTGTTGCAGGATAAAGGAAACCTTCAGCCACCCTATTTCGAGATGGCTTTTGATTCCTATTTCACAACGATACGCTACAACGCAAGGGTTGACCTTAACTGGCATCTTTGGAAATCTCATGTGTTTAACGTTATTGCATCCTATTCAGCCTACAACCGGCTCAAGGAAACATTTCTCAAGAATCTGACCACACTTACTGAAGTTAAAACTCAGGACCCGGAACAACAGGATACAACATACCTGAGAACATATATGGGTCGTATGACGATTGCAAAGAACAACCTGGAAAAGAAATTTAATTACCAACTGGGCATCGATCTCAATTATGAGACAGGTACTGGTAAACGTATCCTCAACAATGAACAGGCAATTGGAGATTATGCCGCATTTTTTAGTTTGAAGTGGGACCCTGTAAAGGCACTCTCTATCCAGCCCGGGATACGGTTCATATACAATACAAAATACAAAGCCCCTCTGGTCTACGCCATCAGCGGAAAATGGAATATCACGGATCCTCTGTCACTCAGAGTCTCCTATTCCCGAGGTTTCCGTGCCCCTTCCATCAAGGAACTTTACCTCTTTTTCAAAGATGTGAATCACAACATCCAGGGGAATCCGGATCTGAAAGCTGAGACCTCCAACAATGTTAACCTGAACCTGAAGTATGCGGTGGAGAACCGGAAAACCGCCTACGAACTTGAGGTCAGTGGATTTTACAATGCATTGAAAAATATCATTACGCTGGCCCAGGTGCCTGGCAGTGGTGCAGACCTCTCCTATACCTATGTGAACCTCGACCGGTACAAAACAACCGGCGGACAGGTAAACGCCACATTTTCGCTTTATCCTGCGCTGAAAGTCTCCGCAGGATTGTCCGAAACAGGCATCAATGTTGAGATGGCTGATGGGGCCAATACAGAAGGGTTTAAATTCTCTACTGATGTCAATGCCAATGCCTCCTATCGGTTTGTAAAAGCTGATCTTACATTGGCTCTGTTGTATAAATACACGGGAAAGAAACCCCAGCCATTCTTTGATGCAGATTCACTTTCTCTGGGCTATATAAATAGCTACAATACAATGGATTTTACGGTTACCAAAGGGTTTTGGAAAAACAGGATCAGGCTCTCCGCCGGGTTGAAAAATATCTTCAATAACCAGATTATTCCCTCTTCGGGATTGGGAGGCGGAGGTCATGGAAGTGGGGGTGGAGAAGGCGTGGCTATCGGCTATGGCAGGACCGTGTTTTTCCGTTTTACATTCAATTTTAATCAATACAAATGATACGTCTGAAACCTTTCTGGATACTATTTGTTCCATTGTTGGTTTTGCTTGCCGGATGTTTTAAGGAAGATGAAATGGTAGAGCCATATCCAAGAGGAGATGCAAAAACGGATACCATCGCCATGACCCAGACCTACAAATATCAGATCTATTATAACCTCGATTCAATCGGTACGGTGAGCACAAACCCAAAAAAGGAGAGCGATCTTGCATTTGAATGCAAGGAGGGTGGATGGCATATTATACTGAATACGGCGAACTTCATGTATGCAGCCGACCTGGGGGTCATGCCATTTGGGATGCCGCAGGATACAGTTGGAGTGACCTGGTGGTTCGACCGTTCCGACGGAAACCCGGATTCCACTGCAATCGGTGTTTGGTTTGATATCAATTCCAACGGCGATACCATATCAAACCACCATGTATATGCCATCAACAGGGGGTTGGATGATCTGGGAAATCCTCTGGGATACATGCAGGTGATCTTTGACAGTCTGAAAAATGGAAATTTCTTCTTCCGGTTCACGCCATTGCTTGGAGGAACGCCTGTTTCTGCCATGGTCGCCAAAGACCCGTCGGTGAATTATCGCTACTTCAGCTTTGATGATGGTGGTGTCATCAGAAATCTGCAACCTCCGAAACCCAATTGGGACCTTTTGTTCACTCAGTATACGACGTTGCTTTTTACCGATATTGGAGAGGCATACCCCTATCTAGTAACCGGTGTTTTAATCAATCGCAATGGTGTTGAAGTGTCGAAAGACACACTGAATGATTTTTCAACCCTCACTTTCGACCAGGCTCAGCAAATGGTTTACTCATCCAACCTGGATGCCATTGGGTACGATTGGAAATACTACAATTTTGAAGCCGGCAGCTATTCCGTTACACTTGGAGTTACTTATGTGATCCGAAACCACAACGGCTTTTATTACAAACTAAGATTTGTTGGCTTCTACAATGAACTTGGACAAAAGGGCTATCCGGTGATCGAGTACCAGCAACTGTAGTTGGCAGTTGGCAGTTGGCAGTTGGCAGTTGGCAGTTGGCAGTTGGCAGTCAAGAAGTCAGGAGGTCAGGGAGTCACGACATTCACGCTATTAACGACATTCGCGATATTCACCACAGCCCCCCATAAGCACATTAGCACATCAGCACATCATCACATCACCAAATAATCTTTATCCTCTGCTTCAACTCAGGATGCAAACTCAGCGCCACAGGGCATGTGCGTGTGATGTGTTCGATCACCCGTTTGTGCTGGTCGGGATATTCATTGCCATGAAAATCGAGCTCTACCACAATCTCTCCAATCCGGCGGGGATTATCGGCCATGATCTTGGTGACTTTCCAGGTTAGCCCCTCCAGATCAAAGCCATATTGCCTGGCCGAGATGCCCATGATTGTCACCATACAGCTCCCAAGAGCTGTAGCAACGAGGTCGGTAGGGGAGAAATACTCTCCTTTCCCCTGATTATCTGTTGGGGCATCGGTGATCAGTTTTGTGCCCGACTGAAGGTGGGTGCACTCCGTCCGGAGATCCCCAAGGTATTTGCTTGATACTGTTGACATGAATAGACGAATTAAAATTAGAAAATTGGAAAATTAAAAATTCAAATAGAGTAATACGAAATACGAAATAAACTCCCTTATACCTAGTGCTTCGACCCTCGACCCTCGACCCTGTGCCCTGTGCCCTGTGCCCTGAGCCCTGAGCCCACTTACCTAAACCCCACCGCCGCATACCCTACCCAATGCTTCACATTGGCCGGTGCAGTGACGCCCATCCCCAGATCTTCAACCGGAAGTACAGGATGGTCGATGGAGGTGGAGTAGCCGATCAGTGTGCCGGCCGGTGGATAGGTTTTGGAATGCTGCTGCAGATAGAAGGCTGTGAGGAGTCCGAACGGAACCGAATACCTTCCACACCAGGTCCACTTGTACATCCTGAAATTGGTATCCTGAACCGTATAATTGGCAAATCGTTTGATGTTCATCTTCACAATGCCGCCTGTGAGGCAATTGTCTATAATTTCACGCTCGTGAGCTACTGCCTTGCTGTTTCCTTCCTCACTGCAACCGTATGGTGCCATATCGTTCCCTCCCCAATCTTCGCAGCCATAATGAACGGCATCATTGGAGATGACAATCGCGAAATCTTTCATCCACTCCAGGTCATCCGCATCCATCACCTTGGAGATAGCCCATGCAAGGGAGCCTGCCAATCCTTCCATCCGTTCCATCGACATGGCTGGGATTAGAATGGGAACGATCTCCACATCGGGGTTATAATACTGAAGAAACGGGACGATCGCTTCAAGACTATGCTCCACAGCCTGAAGCGAGTCGTGAATGATATACTCTCCCTTTGGAAGCTGGTTAGTGATTTTGTAACGAAGCTCCGATACTCTTACTGGTCCGTAAGGAGCCTGCCAGGCTTCATGAGAATCGAAAACCATTTTTCCTTCGATCCCGAATTGCCTGGCTTTATGGGCAACACCAAGCAGGATAACAACAGGTGCCTTGATATTCCGTAATGCCATGGGGTACATCCAGCCGGCATAGGCGTAGTCGTCGTGCGGAGAGATTGCCATTTTCCATACAGACTTCTTTGAAATCTTCTTCCTGGAGAGCGCCTGATTGATTTGCCCCCCGAACTGCCTGTTGATTCTTGCCATCACTGAATCCATCTGCCATGCCTGTGTGGCAAAACCAATCGTATCGACAGGTACCCTGATGCCAGCTCGTTGGGCATTCAGCGTGATTACAGGGAAACAGAACAGTGAAATGATCACAGGCAGAAGATAAATGGGTGCAATTTTCTTATAAAGCATTGAAATCTTCTATTTATGTCAAAGATAATGGTTTCCTGGCAAATCAGTACCTTTGTCAGCATGTTTGATTCAATGCCAAAGCAGATTCCCTTCCTCCTCAAAAACCAGCCCAACTTTCGTGATATTGGAGGAATTCCAACAATGGACGGGCGCAGCATCAAGTCCGGATTACTCTATCGAAGCGGCGACCTTTCGCGGCTTGATAAAGAGGATATAGTAAGGATAGAAGAAATCGGCATCCGGATGATCATTGATTTTCGATCCGACCGGGAACGGATCAACTATCCCACTCCACCGATTGCGACGGTGCAGGAGAACAGGAGGATAACAATCGTTGATTCGGCAAGGGATACCGCTGAACGGATGCTGAAGGAGAATGATGTTGCCGGGCTCGAGACCATCCTGATAAAAGATTACCGCCGTATGGTAAGAGATCATCAGGACGACTTCCGGGAGTTTTTCAGGATACTGGCAACAACGGAGAATGTTCCACTGATTTACCACTGTGCCGCGGGGAAAGATCGAACCGGACTGGCTTCGTACCTGTTGCTGATCGCTTTGGGTGTATCTGTGGAAGAGGCCAGGAAAGACTACTTTCTTTCCAACACTCACCTGAAGCATGTGTTGGAAAAAATTATCGTTAAAATAAAAGATGCGGGGAATCCGAATGCTGAAATCATTCGCCCTCTGATGGAGGTGAGAGCCGAATACCTGGATGCAGCGCTGGAGGAGATTGAACTTCAGTTTCACTCTGTGAATTCCTTTCTCACGGATATCCTTTATGTCGACTTGCCCAAGCTCAGAAACAAGTACCTCAACTAATTTTTTGTGATCTAAGTCTCTTTGCGGTGAATAGGAATTTTAACTTGACAAGTTTATTAATTTTTCTCTGTTGGATCCATCTAGCAGCACATGCCGGATCCCGGAATGATTCAACCTATACCGATTCTGCTGTCACCATCCGTATCACATTTGTTGGTGATATCATGTGCCACACACCGCAGCTCGAAAATGCACGGGTTGGGAAAGACAGTTTCGACTTTAACCCCTCGTTCTCTGAGGTAAGGAGGTGGCTTGAGGATGATGATCTCACCATTGGGAATTTTGAAACGGTTTGCGCCGGTGCAGGGAAGGCATATGCGGGATATCCGGCTTTCAATACACCTGATGAGATCGTTACTGCATTGAAGCATAACGGGTTCGACTTTCTCGTAACGGCAAACAACCACTCGATGGATATGCACGAGAAGGGATTGTTGCGTACCATACGGGTAGTCGATTCCGTTGGGCTGGGCCGTACAGGAACATTCAATTCTCAAGCCGATCACGATTCAGTAAGAGTCATAAATTTAAAGGGAATCCCGATTGCCATCCTGAATTATTCCTATGGCTCCAACGAGTTTTACCCCTGTAAGGAGCATCATTACATGCTGAACGTGATTGATACCGCAATGATCAGCCACGATGTTTCTGATGCCAGAAAAGCTGGCGCCGACATCGTAATTGTATTCTATCATTATGGTCAGGAGATGTACAGCGATGAAACTTCCTCGCAGGAAGCCATTATCGGAAAAACCATTGCAGCCGGTGCTGATATTGTGATTGGAAGCCATCCGCATGTAATCGGAAAAGTTCGCTTTTTCAAAACATCCGGTGGCACGCTTGACTCAGGATTTGTGGCTACATCAATGGGGAACTTTTTTTCAAACCAGTATTGGAGATATACTGATGCCGGTATGATACTTCAGGTAGAACTTACAAGAAATCCGGCATCCGGCATCCGGCTATCCGGTATCAGGTATCTGCCAACCTGGGTCTACCGGGGCACAAACCCAAAAATGAAGAAGCATATCGTCTATCCTGCGGAACTTGCTGCAACAGATACCACGCATTTCTGGCTGGATCTCACTTCACGGAAGATGGCGGAGGAGGCTTTTAACGATACCCGCCTAATGATAGACGGACCCGGTGTGCAGCTGTTGGGAGCTTCCGAATCTGCGCCTGACAAGATCCCTTTCATCATCCCGTTTGATTCGCTGATGTGCCGGGTTAACCTGTTGGAAGCCGACAGCAACTACCTGGAGGCCCTCCGGTTGATCGGGAGGTATGAAGATCAGTATCCCGATTACAAACATGCTATTGAAAAGGAGAAGGTTTACCTTGATTTTAAATTGGGCAAAATGGATACAGTTCAGCTTGAGAAACATCTTGCGGATGTGATTCTGCCACAACTTCCCGATGGAAACACCCATGTTGTGCTGTTGGGTTCAGGAAATCCCAATCCCGACCCGCATCAATCGGGATGTTCCATTGCGATTGTTGTAAATGATGTTCCCTATATTGTCGATTTTGGTCCCGGACTGGTCAGACAGGCAGCTGCTCTTTCACCCAGGTATGGCGGCCCAGTTAAGGGACTTACAACGAAAAAAATGAAGCACGCATTCCTTACCCATTTGCACTCAGATCATACCACCGGCTACCCCGATCTGATCATCACCCCCTGGGTAATGGGACGGGATGAGCCTTTAGAAGTTTACGGACCCAAAGGAACAAAATCCCTGACGAAACATATTTTAAAAGCTTACGAAGCCGATATCCGGTACCGGCTGGAAGGGGAGGAGCCTGCAAACGATATCGGCTGGCGGGTAAACAGCCATGAATTTTCGTCAGAAGGAGTCATTTACCGGGATACGAATGTCACAGTGGAAGCCTTCCCCGTCGTGCACGGTTCCTGGCCAAACGCTTGGGGGTTCCGGTTTACCACTCCCGATAAGGTGATTGTCATCTCCGGAGATACGCAACCTTGTGACAAAGTTTTAGAATACGCAACGGGTGCCGACATCCTGGTCCATGAAGTATATTACCAGAAAGGATGGGAACAGAAATCTCCTGAATGGAAAATCTACCATCAGCACCATCACACCTCTACGATTGAAGTAGGGGAGATTGCAGCCAAAGCAAAGCCTAAACTTGTAATTCTGTACCATGTTCTCGAATGGGGAGGAACAACGGAAAATATTCTCGAAGAGGTGCATTCAGTTTATGACGGAAAAGTAGCGGTCGGCAAAGATCTGGAGATTTATTAACTGCAGATATTGCCATTTTGCATTTTACTGGTTTACTGCTTTACATCTGACATATTGTCATAATTATATGTATGGCAAGCTATTTGAGTTCAAGATCAAAAAACAACTACCATGAAAACAAATTATTTTTTTATTGGCCTCCTGATACTCATTGCCAGTTCAGGTCTTTTCGCACAGGAAGCTCCGGTATCGTACTTTTTCAGTACTACTGTTAATGCACCATTCGATGAAACCACCGAACGGGTTAAAGAGCTTCTGAAAGAGAATGGATTTGGCGTTGTGACCGAACTTGATATGGATCAGAAAATTGAAGAAAAACTTGAAGGTGTCGACCTGAAACCATACAAATTGCTGGGTGTTTGCAATCCAAAGATGGCTTATGACGCCATGCAGGCCGAAGAGAATATTGGCTTGTTCCTGCCGTGTAAAATGATCATCAAAGAGATCGACGAAAATACCACTGAGGTTGTATCCGTGGATCCTTCTGTCATGATGAAGATGTTGGGCAACCCAAAACTGACGCCAATTGGAGATCAGGTGACTGTAAAACTGAAAGCTGTAATCGACAGATTAAAGGAGTAGGAAAGGCATTTATTTCGCTACCCCGAATACCTGGCCCAATTTATACAATCTGTCAATTTCGGTAAGCTTTATATTTATGTCATTCCGCTCGAAAAGCATGATCATATCAGAACCACCAAACAGGAAATTGCCGAATTCATCACCTTTATTTAAGTAGTCACCTTCGTCGACAGTGAAATTAACGGAGGAAATAACATCCATCCCAATAGGCAGGCAAGCAACCAAACCTATAGGCGAATCCAGGACTAACAGACCGCGCTCCTGTGTGAACTGATAGTCGGTGCCATCTGTAGCTCCCAGGTTTCCCTTTGCATCTCTGAGGACATTTGCGAAAACGTCTCCTGAGATTACCCGGGTCTCCAACACGGTTCCCCGTACCGGTGTATGGTATCTGTGATAGGTCAAAACAGTCAGGTAACTGTGTGTGAATATGCCATTTCTAAACCTGTCGGCATATTTAGTTTGCTCTAATAGCGAATCAATAGAATAAGTATTGCCTTTTGAAACGGTTATTGTGCCCTTATCACTGATTTTCCACCAACCTTTATACACGCTGTCTGCCGGAACAGTGATGACGTTGTCATCAGCCATATTTTTGTGGATCATAGCCGGATCTTCCTTAGGATTTGGGGCCAGGCCGTCAGGAGAGTTCACATAAGCCAATGTGTTGGTTCCGATAGGGCGTTTACCTGGTTTGATGTGTCGGCAAAAAAACGTATTGAAATTATTGAAGCCTCCTGGCGGTACCACGAAATTTTCAATTACAAACCCTCTGTCATCCAAAAAGGATTGTAAGTCATTTGCTGATTGAGGGCTGTTAAGGAAAGCTCCGTATTGCTGAGCATACAGGATCATCCAGTTTTTAAACTCAGCAAATTTTGGATCCTTTTGAAATTTATTGCCTCTCTGACTGATGATAAAATAGATTCCGTGGAAAAGGTTGCTGAACGTTGCATCGACGGGTGTTATGATCAACATTTTATCCAGGTAATCATAAAAATCGTCGAGATTGGAAATAGGAAGATTACTATACGGAGGCGTCCAGTTTGCCTCTGTAATGCATTTTTCGAGTTCAATTTTAAAGATCTCTTCTTTATCAATCAGGTTTTTCAACCTTGATACTATACTTGTTGATTTACTCATAATTCTTTTCCTTTCATTAATAATTTTACAGTATCTGATTTACTTGGTATTGTACATTCTTTTATCTGCCAGTTTCATTTGCTATTTAGTGGCACCCTGTTTCCACTCAGGCTTTTTTATGTATCCTATAATTATGGGAATAAGCACAAAAACCAGCACGCCGATGATCAGGAACCATACATAGAAAGTCGGGCTTCCGACCGCGAGCTGAGAAGGAGGGAAGAATCCAATGATGAAAGCGAATATTACAGCAAGGATTCCTATGCCTGCAATCAACCACATCCCAAATTTACCTCCTGGTAGTTTATATGCTCTGGGAACATCGGATTGTGTATAGCGTAACCTGATGGCGGAGGCATAAAGCAGGAAATACATGATCAGGTATGGGGCAACAGTTAAGATAGACAGGATAAAGAATGCACTGGATATATTAGGCATCACAAGAAATACGAATGACACAACAGTGACAATGCAACCCTGAATAATCAAAATATTCTGAGGGACGCCGTTTTTATTTGTCTTGGCCATAAATGGTGGCAGGTCACCATCCAAAGCGGTTGCGAGCAAACCTTTACTTGGTCCTGCTATCCAGCCAAATACACCACCAACAGCACCAAAAGCAGCGAGTAGTCCCATCACAGGAAGTAGCCAGCTAATTCCGAATTTGTGAAGTAACTCTTTGAATCCCTGCATGATACCAGCATTCAGGTCAATGTCTGCAGCAGGCATTACGGTAGCAATAGCCAATGAACCAAAGGTGAAAATGATGATGATGATAAACATGGCACTGAATATAGCTTTGGGAAATTGGGTGGCAGGCTTTTCCAACTCTGTGACGTGAACAGCCCCAACTTCCATCCCTGCAAAAAGAAGAACAATTCCGGCCAGAAATGCGATGCTGTTAAAATTGCTGAAATCTGGTAAGAATGTGGTGGCATGAATACCTCCGGAAGCTAAGAATTCAACTTTATTTCCCATGACAAGCCATAAAATCCCAAGAACGATAATGAAAACTCCGGGAATAAGTGTCCCGCATATAACCCCATAGGTAGTTAGTTTCCCGGATGTCTTTAACCCTTTAAATGAGGCTAGTGTGGCAGCCCAATAAACAATTAAGATCACTGCAATGTTGAAAAATTTATTACTGGCAAGAACTTCATCAAAAAACAGATAAGAAAGCGCTCCGGCAGCAAAGGAGAGTACGATGGGGTACCAGATCACATTTTGCAGCCATTGAAGCCAGATAGCAACAAACCCGGTTCGTGCTCCAAAAGCTTCTTTGACCCATCGGTATACCCCTCCTGACTGAGGCCAGCCAGTTGCTAATTCTGCAGAAACCAACGACACTGGAACAAGAAACAGCAATGCAGAAAATAACAGATAAAAGAACATGGTCAGCCCCTCTTTGGCCATCATAGGAAGGCCTCTGAGACTCATCACTACTGCTACACTCATCATGCTAAGAGCAAATACACTCAGATAGTGCTTAGCATTTCCGTTGTTTTTGTTCATAAGGATATACTTTAGTACTCGTTAATATTTGCTAAAAATGTGGATGTTTCTCAATGAGATTAATAGGAAGTAAAAGGAG
>JACZJJ010000026.1 GCA_014860625.1 Bacteroidales bacterium
ATCCATGGTCATGTTCCGGTAAACATGGGACTGATCACGCTGGCGGTAAAAAATAAATTTTACAAATTCATCGACATCGACAACGGGCCGTATATGCAGGGAAGAACAGGGTTCGGGAATCTGGTAGCCTTAGAACTCACAGAGATGCAGATGGTGATACAGGATAATCGAGACCTTTAGTTTAGTCTCACCCGTCCAACCCGTCCAACCCGTCCAACCTGTCCAACCTGTCTCACCTGTCTCACCTGTCCAACCTGTCCAACCTGTCCAACTCTTCCCTCAACTTCTCCTCAATTGGCAGGTAGTTGAAATTTTCCCAGAAAGCCTCATCTGTTTCCCCAACCACTTCATCCCAGCGCTGGTTGACACCGATCGATTTATCTCCCTGGAATTCTCTGATGAGCACCGGATCACGGGTGATGTTTGTAACGACGACTTCATTTTTGTACCCATAACCGATCCGTTGCCTGGTTTGGGGCTGGATATATGTCACCCAGTACTGTTGCCGGATGGTGTTCAACGACCAAAAATCTCCCCGTTTCGCGTATGTTACAGTCGTCTCTCCCAGAGGCATCTCCTGGATCCAGCCAGGCTGGTTATTGAGGAACCAGGTACGGTTGAATTTCTTCTTTTCATACGCGTCAAAAGCCTTATAACTGGGCTTATAGGTAATTTGCATGATGGCAAAATCCCGGGAATCTATCAAAATCTCACCCTGGTAGAGTGTTTTGGTTGTTTTCTCATTCTGATCAAACCTGATCCGGTAGATCTTTCCTCCATCCGGGTTGATCAGCTCTTCCATTTTCAGGTCGTAATATTTCCGGTCGCGGTCGTCAAGTATCGTTTCGTAAGGAAACTCCGCGATATCCCTGACAAAGTTACATCCCAGGCACCGTGCACTGGCGCCAACCTCCCCTAACAGGTTAACAAGATTGGTATCGGAAGTAACCCGTCCTTTATAGAGATACGGGATATTGGATACGCGATGTTTTCTGTCGGTTTCGCCGGGCTTGTACGGATAATAACCATCCTTCATATCCTCCACAATGGCTTCCGTATATTCGGCCAGCTTTTTATTCACCATTTTCTGGGTTCGGATAAACGCTGTGAGGATAATCGTATCGGAGCCAAAATTGACCGGAATGCTGTCAAATGCCCTTCGAAGAACTTCCCGGGGAGATAAAGCAATGATCTCGACCTCTCGCAGATTAAGAGAGACCGGTATCAGGAAAATCTCCAGGGGGCCGGTATCAAAGGAAGAAACCGGAAGTATTTCGGTTTGATATCCGAGAAACGAAACTAGCAGGCTGTCAGGATCACCGGCATCCGGGTATCCGCCATCCGCCATCTTCAGTCGAAAAAAACCATCCTCATTGGTAACCGTTCCCAAAGAGGTTCCAGCCAATGAAATCTGGGTATAGGGAAGAGGGGATCCGGTTGAAGCATCTTTGACAACGCCATTGATCGGATTCAGATCTTGTGAGAAGGAGAATCCAACAAATAGAAAGAAAAATAAAATTAGTTGGGCTGTTCTCATAAGCTAAGACTTCACCGCAAAGACGCTAAAGCGCTAAAAAACTATTTCGCTATTTCACTATTTCGCTATTTAAAAATAGGAGCTCCCGTCCCAGCAATGTGTACACACTTGCTCTTTGGGCAAACCAATTGCTTCGATCAGGTCATCGAGGTGCTGGTACTGGAGGGTTGTTACGCCCAGGCTTTCACGGATCTTTTCAATCATGGCATAGTAGCGGTCTGTTCCGGGTGTGGCATACTCTTCAAGGTGTTCTTCTCCTTCCCCCAGCTGATCGATTGCCCGGCGTCCGGCCAGATCAAATGTTGTGCGGGAAGTAGAGAAGTTCAGGAATTCGCAGGGATAGATGAGTGTTGGACAGGCAGGTCGGATATGTATCTCGTGAGCGCCGCTTTCATAGAGAATCTTAACGGTATCTTTGAGTTGTGTTCCCCGAACGATAGAGTCATCACAAAATACGATCCGGTTTCCGTCAATCAGCTCTTTTACAGGGATCAGTTTCATCCGGGCAACGAGATCCCTCATCTCCTGGTTCTGAGGCATAAAACTTCGTGGCCAGGTAGGTGTATATTTGACATAGGCCCGTTTGTAGGGGATCTGCTTTTCGTTTGAATACCCGATCGCATGCGCGATGCCGGAGTCAGGAACGCCGGAGACAAAATCCACCTCTGCTGAATCCCGGCGGGCCAGTGCAGCGCCACACCTGTAGCGGCAGGCTTCCACATTGATCCCTTCGTAACACGAACTGGGATAGCCGTAATAGACCCAAAGAAATGCACAGACCTGCATCTTGTCGTTCGGCTTCCGGCATTGTTCAACGCCATCGGCCGTAATGAACAGAATCTCTCCCGGACCAATGTATTTGTCGATCTCAAAACCAATATTATCAAACGAACTGGTCTCCGAGCTGATGGCGTATGCACCGTGTTTTTTCCCCAGAACAATTGGCGTTCGTCCCAGTTTATCCCGTGCCGCAAAGATGCCTTTCTCAGTGAGCAGCAGCATGGTGCAGGAGCCCTGAACCTTTTCGAACACATTCTCTATGCCTTTTTCAATCGACTCCTCTTCGTTGATCAGCATGGCCACGAGTTCAGTGGGACTGGTTCCGCTTGTGCCTGTTTCAGAGAAATGCTGATGCCGTTTCAGTGCCCTCGCAGTGAGCTCCTCAATATTTTTGATCTTGCTGACCGTTACGATGGCAAACTCTCCCAGGTGTGAACGGATGATGATTGGCTGCGATTCCGTATCACTGATCACACCAACCCCGCCGTTTCCTTTGAACCCAGGGAGATCGGATTCAAACTTTGTTCTGAAATAGGAGTTTTCAATGTTGTGAATCGCTTTTGTAAATCCGCTTCCTGTATAAACTGCCATCCCGCCGCGACGGGTTCCCAGGTGTGAATTGTAATCTGTTCCGTAATAGAGATCGTTTACACAATCCGTTACAGAAATAGTTCCAAAGATGCCGCCCATAAAGGTTTACAGTTTAGAATTGTGTTTATATATTGCTGTGAAATGGTGATATGGTGGTATGGTGGCATGGTGAATCCCAATTCACGTCATTCACGTTACTAACGATATTCACGATATTCACGTTACTAACGTCATTCACAATTTCTAAAACTACAACATTCCCTTCGGTTTGAGTTCATTTGTTGACAACTTTGGAAAAAACGCAACGCACAATCAGGAAAAGGCAACCGGGACTTCTGTTGTTGAATCCCGTATTCTTATTAACTTCGTAATTCTAAAACCAATCCACCAATGGATTTTCTGAAAATCAAAGAATTCCTGCATCACGTTGAACTTTTCAGGGATCTCACCGAAGAAGAAATCGCGACGACTTCAGGGCAGGTAACAATCCAACATTTTGAAACAGGAGCGTTTCTGTTCAAGATAAACGAACCCCGCAAAGTGATCTTTTTTATTGTCAGCGGGAAGATCGAACTATTTAAAGCCACACCGCAGGGCAAGGAGAAGTTCATCACCTCCTTCCGCAAATACGACTTCCTTGGCGAAGGCTCTCTCCTTGACAGCTACCCGCATTCCACATCTGCCCGTGCGTTGGAAGTGAGTACTGCACTTTGTCTGGGTATCGACTTTTTCAGTAGCCATGGAGCTATTGCCGTTAAGGTGATGTCGAACATCTCACGGGTCATCTCGCGGAGGCTCCGTTACGCAGTCCATCTCAATTCCGACGATTCAGCTCAGTATGAATCGGGCCGGACACGGACCGAGCACGACCTTCTTGGCGACCGTGAAGTTCCCTATGAATATTACTATGGCATCCAGACCCTGCGAGCCCTCGAGAATTTCAACATCAGCGGTGTGCGGCTCAATTCTTATCCCGAACTGGTGAAATCACTGGCAATAGTTAAAATGGCCGCCGCAAAAGCTAACTACGACCTCGGCTTGCTTCCTAAAGAGATGGCAGAAGCCATTATCCGTACCTGCCACGAAATCATCGACAGCCGTTTCCTGAACCATTTTGTGGTTGACATGATGCAGGGTGGCGCCGGCACTTCAACCAACATGAATGCCAACGAAGTGATCGCCAACAGGGCCCTCGAACTGATGGGGTATAAAAAAGGAGACTACAAGCACTGCCATCCCAACAGCCATGTCAATCTTTCGCAATCGACCAACGATGTGTATCCGACTGCCATTCAGCTCGCTCTGTACCGGAGCAATGAAAAGCTGGTGAAGGTGCTCAAAAAACTCATTGAATCCTTCCGAAAGAAAGCAGCTGAATTTGCCCTGATCATCAAAATGGGGCGAACCCAGCTGCAGGATGCTGTCCCCACGACGCTGGGACAAACTTTCGGGGCATTCGCTACTACTCTGGAAGAAGAGATCATGCGGCTGAATGAAAACGCAAACCTCTTTCTTGAAATCAACATAGGCGGCACGGCCATCGGCACTGGCCTCAATGCAAACCCTCAATACAGCGGGAAAGTTGTCTCCTACCTGCGACAGATTACAGGATTGGACATCGTTCTGGCCCCCGACCTGGTTGAAGCGACACAGGATACGGGGCAGTATGTCATCTACTCCTCTGCAGTAAAACGGCTGGCCATCAAACTCAGCAAGATCTGCAACGATCTGAGGCTCCTCTCTTCGGGTCCGCGTGCCGGATTGAACGAGATCAACCTTCCTCCTATGCAGCCAGGCTCAACCATCATGCCGGGAAAAGTCAACCCCGTGATCCCTGAAGTAGTGAACCAGATCGCCTTTAAAGTAATTGGGAACGATCTCACAGTAAGTTTCGCGGCCGAAGCCGGACAGCTGGAGCTGAACGTGATGGAGCCCGTAATCGTTCAAAGTCTCCTCGAATCGATCGAGATGCTGAAAAACGGCATGGACTCACTCCGATACCGGTGCATCGACGGCATCACAGCTAATGTTGAGCATTGCCGGAAGATGGTAGAGAACAGCATCGGGCTGGTTACGGCCCTCAACCCCTACATTGGCTATGAGAACAGTTCCCTGATCGCAAAAGAGGCCCTGGAGACCGGAGCCAGTGTGTATGACCTCGTCCTGAAAAAGAAGTTGATGTCGAAAGAGGAGTTGGAGCGGGTACTGGATCCCAGGAATATGATACGAACAGAGAAATAATGCAGTTTCTCTCAATCTCCGGAAATATCCTGCGAATTGCAACTGATGTGAAGCAATGGGTAACCATTTCTGCTATTTTCATGGCCCTGGCACCCCCACTGGCATCCCGCTCTCAAGGCTCCTGGAATCCTCCCGGCGCCGACCTGACCTTTCCTCGCACTTTACTTGATACCACCCTGATAGAGGTAATCAGAAACAGCTTGTCGGAACCGGAGATTTATTCCATCTACGAGCTGGTCTGGGAAAATGCCAACAGCACCCCTCCCGTGGGTAATACAACAGACGGAGAACGGTTTGGCCGGTCAGCCATCGCCAAAGAGGCAGCATTTGCTGCACTGATGGATAAAAAACCATCATCCGGAAGTATCATCCCACTAACTGCCATAGAACGCGAACAGCTAACAGCGAAAAGCAAACAGCTCCTTGAAGAGATCAATACCGCTGTCGGATTTCAGTCGGGGTGGATCTTTTACCAGGAGTGGCAGCACCGGTCGAAGGAGCTGATTAACTACCTGATCGCCTATGATTTGCTTCGCGGTCAGGAGTTGGCAGTTGGCAGTCTGCAGTTGGCAAAAGATTCGCTTGTTGAGTTTACCGGGCACCTGTATAACAGGGCGATGGCCACCTATACGGTATTGATCTGGCAGTTCAAGTTTTTTGAATTTCAGTTCAACAACCACAGCATCATGACCTCATCGGCACTTGGGCTGGCTGCTATTGTGCTGAACGACCACGAAAGCCTTGATCCCGATTTTCAGCCTCAAAACTGGATTGATGCCGGTCTGTGGAATCTCGACAACACCCTCTGGCGGGAAGATGGTCCTTACAAACGGGTTTCGGAGCCGGATACAATCGCGGGATATGCCGAAGGACCAGCCTATTTTGAGTATGGGTTCGAGAATGCCTTTCCCTTTATCCGTGCGTTCTGGAACTTCCTCCCGGATGCCGTTTATCCCATGACATTCAACTCGGTTACCAGAGATATCCGCAACCCCTGGTACGATCCCAGCTACTCCAACCTATGCGAATGGATGAACCGCATCCGGATGCCCGATGGAAGCTCACCCGCTATCCACGAC
>JACZJJ010000027.1 GCA_014860625.1 Bacteroidales bacterium
TCATTAAACTACCTAACTAGTTAAATTACAAGTTATTAATTTTAAGAATGCATTTATTGTCTGTATGAATGGATTGGAATAAAATTAGTATCGTTGGCTCTGGGCTAGGCGGACTCCTCACTGCCTTCCTTCTCAGTAAAGAGGGGATGGACGTTACAGTGTTGGAAAAACACCGCAAATTCGGCGGATGCCTTCAATCGTTTCAACGGGACCGCTACTCATTTGATACCGGGATGCACTACATCGGCAGCATGGCTCCGGGACAACCTCTCCATAACTACTGGAAGTATTTTGGTTTGAGTGACCGGTTAGACTTGTTGAAGATGGATGAAAATGGGTTCGACAGGATCTCTTATTACGGAACAGAATACCCTCTTGCCCAGGGATATGACAACTTCAAGGAGAGGCTTCTGCCCTATTTCCCTGATGAGGCATCAGCCCTTAACACCTATACCCAAAAACTGAATGAGATCGCCAATTCCCATCCGCTTTATAACCTTGAACTTCCAGCCGGATCATACAGCAATCACTATGAATCAGTCCTTGCCGGCTCATTCCTCTCTGATTTGTCATCCGGCATCCGGCATCCGGCATCCAGCATCCGGTTAGCTGATGTCCTTGCCGGCAACAATTTCTTATATGCCGGAAACCCCGCTACTACTCCCCTATCCCAGTTCGGACTCATCAACCACTCCTTCATTTCCTCAGCCTGGAGAGTGAAGGGTGGAAGCCAGCAAATTGCCGAACTACTTGTTGAAGGAATCCGTTGCCACGGCGGAACCGTGCTTGCAAAAAAGATGGTCGCTAAAATAGAGCGCTCAGAAGAAGGATACATCGTTACGACTGCAGATGGTGATCAATTTGAATCCGGTCAGGTCATTTCTGACATTCATCCGGAAGCCACACTAAAACTGTTGCACGGCTTCACGATTCAAAAAGCATTCAGGGAACGAATTACAAGCCTGCCCAATACGACTTCCGTCTTTTCCATATACCTGGGTCTGAAACCCGAAACCTTTCCCTTCCTGAATCACAATGTTTACCATCATCGGTCTTCAAATGTGTGGACAGATGCCCAGTTCCTCTTCATGACTCCACCCGGGAAAGAGCAGGGCATATTTGCCAATACCGCGGTTATCATGTCGCCCATGGATTTCGCTGAGGTGAAAGAGTGGGAAAACAGCGATTCAGGTGCCAGAGAGAAAAATTACTTTGTATTCAAAGCAAAAAAAGCAAAGCTGCTGCTCGATGCGGTCTATAAAAGATTCCCCCAACTGAAGGAAGCCGTTGTGACCATCGAAATCTCAACGCCCCTTACCTGGAGAGATTATACAGGCACTCCTGAAGGGTCGATGTACGGCATCGTCAAAGATGCAACCAATCCTCTGAAAACCACTCTCTTTCCAAAGACGAAGATCCCCGGACTATACTTTACCGGCCAGAGCGTCAACCTTCACGGGGCTCTGGGAGTGACCATCGGATCTGTGATGACATGCGGAGAGATCCTGGGATTGCCACATGTTCTGAAAGCAATCAAACAGCTATCCTGATCTCCGATGAAAAAACAGCACTCCTTCTACAAAAAGAAACGATTCCTTCTCCCAATGCTGGTGATTGTAATCATTGGGGTTCTGGTTTCCTGGTATGGTGTAGCAACCTTTGTATCACCTCCTGATATCGCCAATCAACAAGCACTGGGTTGGAGGGTTGAACAACCCGACTCAGGCTTCTATACATGTGAAGGAAATTGGCTGAAGCAAAACAATTCAGGGCTTTGGGAACTATACCTGAAGGGAGCTCCATTTGATCGTGGAGTTGCCAACGGAAAGCTTTGCAAGCAACTGATATATAAGCAAGAAGAAGCCTTTATCGACCAGATCCGTGAAATGATCCCTTCACAGTCTTACCTGCATTTCCTCAAATACGTTATTTACTGGTTTAACCGGAATCTCGACGACTACCTGATGCCGGAGTATAGGGAGGAGATCTACGGGATCTCCTTTTCGGCTGATTCGAAGTTCAATTTCATTGGGACACCTTACCAACGGATGTTGAACTATCATGCGGCGCATGATATTGGCCACGCATTGCAGGATCTGATGCTGGTTGGATGCACTTCGTTCGGGGTGTGGGATGAATTTAGCGTTGACTCCTCGCTGATCATCGGACGGAATTTCGATTTCTACGCCGGGGATGCATTTGCTGAGAACAAGATTGTCTGTTTTGAGAAGCCTGATCACGGGTTCGGTTTCATGATGATTACCTGGGGAGGGATGATCGGAACAGTATCGGGAATGAATGAAAGAGGTCTTACTGTAACCATTAATGCTGCAAAATCGGAAATCCCTTTGTCATCACGAACGCCCATCTCCATTCTGGCAAGGGAGATCCTCCAATATGCAGCCTCTATTGATGATGCCTATCAGATTGCGAAGGAGAGAGAAACATTTGTCTCCGAGTCGATCCTGATCGGATCGGGTGATGAGAACAGAGCAGCTCTTATTGAAAAGGCTCCATTTGGGATTGCTCTCGTGGAGCCTGCAACAAACTATATCATCTGCGCCAATCACTACCAGGACACAACCTTTGCGGATGACGCTATGAACCAGTCAAATATCCGCGACAACGCATCCCTCTATCGATATCGTCGTGTAATCCAGGATATCACAGAACGGATGCCGATGGATGTTGAGTCCGTTTCAACCGTTCTGAGAGATCAGCTGGGTCTCAACGGGTCTGACATCGGAATGGGAAACGAGAAGGCTATCAATCAGTTGATTGCGCACCACTCTGTCATCTTCAGGCCAGCAGAACGGCTTGTCTGGGTATCTACCTCCCCCTGGCAATTAGGGCCTTATATCTGTTACGACCTATCTAAAATTTTTAATACATTTGCATCACTAAAACAGCGGGTTGAGATGACGGAGGATGAGCAGGTAATTTCTGCCGATCCGTTCCTCGAGTCAACAAAATTTCAACAGTTTCTGAAATTCCGCATCATGCGCGCGAAACTGATGAACATCCTGAAAAAGGATAAATTGGTCCTGCTGAAATCATCGTTCTTTGAGGAGTTCCACTCCACTAACCCAATGTTTTATGAAGTCTATTCCCTTACCGGGGATTACTTCAAGAGCATCGGGCATAAGAGTGAAGCTATTGATATGTACAAAAAAGCCTTGACATGTGAGATCCCCCGTTGGGGAGAAAAAGAGAAAATCATTCACAGCATGACATCATGTAAAGGTTTATAAATCAACTAACTATAATGAAATTTAAACTGATATATCCCCGATGGGAAAAACTGGAAGGACAAACTACCTTCTATCTGCCTCCGCATGGTCCGGTTGTAATGGCCGCCGATATTCCCGACTTTGTCGACATCGAGTTTACGGATGAGAATGTTGAAACACTGGTGATTGACGAAACCCCTGATTTTGTAGGCATTTCAATGATGCTCACAACACAGGTGCAGCGAGGCTGGGCCATCGCTGATGAATACCGGAAACTGGGAAAGAAAGTCATTTTTGGAGGAATCTCAACCATGCTTCACGCAGAGGAGACCATGGGACATGCCGATTCCGTCTTTCTTGGAGAGGTAGAGGGCAGACTGGCGGATGTTTTTGAGGATTTTCGCAAAAATGAACTGAAGAAAGTCTACAACTTCATGGCCAAGCCACCGGACATGAATCTGGTTGGTCCGGCGAACCGCAACATCCTGAATAAAGATCTCTATTACCACAAGGGTTTCCGTATGGTGGATCTTTTCCATGCTTCCCGTGGTTGCATCTACGATTGTTACCCTTGCGCCGTAAGATACCTGGGAGGCAGAGGCTTCCGGCCACGTCCGATTGACCGCGTGGTGGAAGAGTTGTCGCAGATGGACAACAACCGACTTTTCATCGTTGACAACTCATTGGCTCTGGATACCAACTGGGAAAAAGAGTTATTCAAAGCCATGATCCCGTTGAAGAAGAAGTGGGTAAGCCACACCATTGAGGATAAGGACGAAGTTCTTGATCTTGCTGCCCAGGCGGGCGCATGGTATGTCTATCAGGCAGTTTTCGACACATCAGACTATATCCGGAACCGGATCAAACAGTATCATGACTACGGCATTGCTGTTGAGGGAACCATTCTCCTGGGCCTGGACAATCAGACTGAAGATGATATTAAACGACTCATTGATTTCCTCCTTGAGATTGACCTTGACCTGGCTGAATTTACGGTCCTTGCCCCTTTCCCGCATACCAAAGCGTATGCCGACCTGGTGAAGCAAAACCGGATATTCGACCACAATTGGGATCATTACAATGCCGGCAAGGTTGTGTATCATCCCAAGCATATGACTGCTGAACGCTTGCAGGAGCTGTATAATTATGCCTGGGATACATTCTACAAGGATGAACCGCAAACCATGAAGATGTTCAACCTCATCTCCCGGGTTATCGGGCGGGAGATGGAAGACGGAACCTATGCTCCCCGTCGCAGGGATCTCATCGACATGAGTTTCGGAAAAATGGTATAACGTTAAGTAGATAATCTGTAAGGGCGGGTTCCAAACCCGCCCTTGTATGAAACGAAAAGATTCACCTGATAAATGGAAATAAATATTCCTTTTGACAATTACATGGACCGCTATTTCGACTTTCTCGGTCAATGGGAAACCCCTTCCCGGTGCGGGCTTAAAATCGTACGCAGGAGAGATGGAAAAACCCTTGTGATCGCTACCGAGATATACCGTCAAAACCCGGGAACACCTGTCACGGAATGGGTTGCTCCCCTCGCTTCCCAGATGATGCAATATATTGACGAACAGCCTGAAAACTATATCTTTGTTGAGCACACGCCGGATCTCCGCAGTAAGCTGACCTTCTACGAGGAGACATTTGATAAAGTAGACTTTGACTGGGACGGTGGGAAATTCATCAATCCAAGATGGACCCGGCTGACCAAGGAGGAGGTTGACTTGATGATGGAGGGGTAAGAGCACAGGGCACAGGGCACAGAGCACAGAGTACAAATGCAATAACAATGTGATACGACGAAAATCAAATTCCCGTATTCAAAGAAAGAGATGCCGGCTCTTTATTTATCCTGTTTTCGTAATTTTCGCTTTTCGCATTTCGCTTTGCGTCTTCTCCCGAACACTCGGGTTCCTCGCAATGACATTTCTCGCTACCTATTCTTATTCCCAACCCGTTCTTCGCCAGTCCATTAGAGGGATTGTCCTGGATCAGCAAACCCTCTCCCCTCTTCCAGGAGCCACTATAATCCTAATCGGGAGTGATCCAATCATTGGAGCCGTGTCGGATACCCTTGGCCAGTTCAGGATCAAGCATATTCCGATCGGTACTCACCGGATCAGAGTAACCTATATCGGATATTCAACTTATGAATCTCCTGAAATCATCGTCAGTTCCGGAAAAGAGAGCACAATAACTGTATACCTCCGGGAAAGTGTACTAACTGCCAGGGAGGTGGAGATCCGGGGTGATTACCGGAAGTACCAGCCTATCAACCGGATGGCTACGGTAAGTGTAAGAAATTTCAGTGTGGATGAAACTTTTCGCTTCGCCGGAAGTTACAATGATCCGGCACGGATGGCGCAAAACTTTGCCGGGGTTACTTCCGGTGTTGACAACAGAAACGATATCATCATACGGGGAAACAGCCCGATGGGACTTCAGTGGCGACTGGATGACATGGAGATCCCAAACCCCAACCATTTTGCTGCCGTGGGAACGACCGGCGGACCTGTCACGGTACTGAACAACAACCTGCTAACCAATTCCGACTTTTTCACAGGGACCTTTCCGGCTCAATATGGGAACACCCTGGCAGGTGTGTTTGATCTCCGTTTGCGAAACGGAAACAGCGACCGCAGGGAGTATTGGTTTGAGATGGGTTGGAACGGACTGGAATTCGGGACAGAGGGTCCTTTCTCAAAAGGGTCATCCGCTTCTTACCTGCTTGCTTACCGTTATTCCATGCTTGAGCTGATAAGTTACCTGGGAATCAATATGAACCTCGTTCCACGCTATCAGGATCTGAATCTCAAACTTACCTTACCCACAAAAAAAGCAGGCACATTTACACTTACCGGGATGGGAGGGATCAGCAATATTGACATCTTCGACAGTGAAAAGTCTCAGGACAAATGGATGTTCCCCGATTACGGAGAGGATCTCGCAAACGGATCAAACCTGGGGGTTCTGGGTTTGACGCACCAAATTCTTTTGTCACCGAAAACCCGTTTGAAGAATATAATATATGTAGTTGGATCATTGGTGCATACCAAAATTGATACCTTTTCCAACATAGTAACCACACCGGCTCCCTGGGCTGGCGAAAGGTCGCAGGAAATAAAGGCTTCATGGTCTACGCAGCTGTTTCACAAATTCTCCGCCAGAAACAGCCTGGATGCAGGAGTTTTTTTCGATTACTTCTGGATGTCCTTCGCAGATAGCATGATGTGGAAGGGATCATTTCTGGTGAACACCGATTCAAAAGAACAAATGAGCTTTCTGCGAGGTTTCACACAGTGGAAACATGACTTTTCAGAGAGATTTTCGATGACTTCAGGGATTTTTGGTTCCTTACTTACTCTAAACAACAGCTGGGCCCTGGAGCCCCGGTTCGGTTTTGACTGGATCATCAATCACCGACACAGTCTGAACTTTGGAACAGGGCTTTACAGCCAGATGCAACCCAGGGTGATCTATTTTGTACTCGCTCATCCATCGGATGGAACAGTTTCGCAACCGAACCTTTCCATGGACTTTACGCGCAGTTGGCAGTTGGCAGTTGGCTATAATTATCTGCTGACTGAGAATCTCAGATTTAAAGTGGAGGGATATTACCAGTACCTATATGATATCCCTGTCAAACGTTCCATCCCCGAATACGCCCTTTTGAATCAGGGACATGAGTTTTTTATTGGCAGGCAATACGCGGATAGCCTGATCAACCTGGGCAGTGGAGAGAATTATGGCATGGAATTTACCTTTGAACGCTTTTTTAAAAAGAACTACTATTACCTGCTCACAGCCTCCCTATTCAATTCAACCTACAGGGGATATGACAATATCACCCGAAGCACCGCCTTCAATGTAAATTATGTATTGAATGCAGTCGGCGGATATGAGTTTGTTGTCGGAAAACGGAAATGGGGCGTCCTCTCTTTCGGACTTCGCGCTACATGGTCCGGAGGAAACCCTTACATCCCTTATGATGTCAGTGCCTCTGTAGCAACCGGAGAGCCTATCCCCGACTGGAGCCGAAGCTATGAAACACGGTTTCCAGCGTACAAACGAATCGCATTTCGCTTTGGCATCAAGCGCAACATGCCGAAATACAACCTGGAATTTCTGCTGGATCTGCAATACAGGACGAATTATACCAATATTGCTTTACAGCGAATCAATCCCCGGACAGGAGAGATCAAATACTATTTTCAGATGGGATTTTTCCCGATGGGAACCTGGCGGATTCAGTTTTGATGAAATTAAGCAAAGTATTTTCCTGACACATCGAATATTCCATTGTTTGTAATTATATTTGGATGAGATTTATTGAAATCGTTCTACCATGATTTTTTATCTCTTCCTCCAAATTCGAAATGTGGTTATTCAGCACCTGCTTATTCCTTGCACCTGGACATTGTTCATTTTACTTCTTTTTGGATCACCCATACTTAAGGCCCAATAAACGTTTGTAAAATGTATCGGTTGGATGGATGATGATTACAGCACGGGGATGGTTCTGCTCCAAAACGGAAACCTCGTAATCAGCGGAACCACAATGGATTCGAATACACTTCAAACCGATGGCATCCTGATTTGTATAGATTCCCTTGGAAATATCATCTGGATCAATCGATTCGGAGAGTCTTATCCAAACGATAACCCTGCATCCATTACTGAATCGGCTTATCACAATTTACTTGGAGGCGGAAACTTAGGTTCATTTGCTTTCCTTGGGAAATGGGATCTGAATGGGAATAAACTATGGACAAAGACAATCCATACATCCCCGGGGATAAAGTCTGTTGTAAGTACAGCTGATTCAGCCTATGCTTTTTCTGGAAATGCCTATTATCAGATCATCGTTTGCAAAACGGATACATCAGGAGAGGTTTTATGGCAGACTAATTTGGGAGGACCTGATTATGAACACTATACATCAGGTACATGCCTCATTCAAAATCAAACAGGAGGGTATACTGTGTGCGGCACGAAAACCCTGTATCCTCATCCAGGAAGAGCAGGCTATGTTGCCGGGCTGAAGCCGGACGGGAGCTTCTTCTGGAATCAGATGCATGGAGAACTAGAGCATACACAGGTAGCCAGGCAAATTAAGCAGGTGGCTGACAGGAGCTACTTCTATTGTGGGTCACATAGTACATCTTATATGGTCCCAACTATCTGGGACGGGATCTTCGTGAAGACAAACAGTGGAGGGCAGGTCATATGGTCAAAATTGTTCTGTGGTCCCGGAGATGATTATTTCAATGCATTTGATACAACCGGAGATGGTGGATTTATCCTTTGTGGTAAAACGACCAGCTTTGGAGCCGGACAATCGGATGTATGGCTTGTACGAACTGATGCCAATGGAGATACCTTATGGACCCGAACATTTGGCGGCCCGTATGATGAGGAAGCCGTTTCGGTGATTACCATGCCGGATGGAGGGTTTTTTATTTGCGGTTATACCAATAGTTACTGGAATTACGGATTCGACATCCTCCTGATCCGAACGGATAGGAATGGAGAGGTGCAGTATCCTCCCGGTGACAGACAACTCCCACGGAGGATACCATTGGACGCAAAGCTTGATTCACAGTGAAACCGGATAAAATGAGATCAATCAGCCTTTTCACATTCCTGATTCTTATCACCTCATTCTCTTTTCCGCAGAGCAGCTCCTGGAAATGGGGCCGTGAACTTACTCAAACGACTCCCAGAATCCTGCATATCGACCGAGTCAATACTATTTATGGTGTGATACCTTACCAGAAATCCATCGCTATCGGAGATACGTTTTTCACTCACAATTATTATCAGGAACCTCAGGCAAATTGTGCCCTCTTTACGTATGAATCGTCTGGGGATTTTCTTCAGGCATTTGACCTGCATACGATTGAAAAACAATCTGTTGAAGTCGTCTCCGTGATTACCGACAATCTCCTGAATTCGTATGTAGCCGGGTCATTCAGGGTCAGGCTTATCGCGGATGATACTATAATGAACCATGGTTGTGTCCCGTATATTAAATATCCTGAAGGTTTTCTCCTGAATCTCAAACCGGATCTTCGTTTAAATTTGGCCCTTATCAACAGCGGCTTTGGCTATGATTATTCTGTTGGATTGGAAATGACTCCGGAACAAGACCTGATCCTCGCCACCCTTCATACCGGAAACCTCAATTCAACAAAGGTTATCCTTCTCGGACAGGATACGCTGACATTTCAGAATAATATTGTAACAATCTGCCGAACAGACTTGTATGGACAGATTAAATGGACAAAGATCGTTTCATTTCTGGAAAACAGTGTATCCGACCTTCGCTTGATTTCCGGAGGGGATGGCAGCTATTTCCTGATTGGGAAAAATGTATCCGGAATCATCGTTGGGAAAGACACGGTGATAAACCCTTATACTCCATCCTTTAACTCCATGTCATTCCTGATTAAAGTGGAAGGTGATGGTCACATTACAGAATCTCAATTCCTGCCACTGGACCTGTACCTGACCGACTTTGCTGTTTCACCCGGTGGGTCCCGTTATTACAGCGGCTACTTTTATAATACAGCTGTGATTGCAGGGGATACAATCACCCTGCCTTCTGATACTGTCGGTTCAGTGATAATTCAAACAGATTCACTCAATCAGGTTACTTGGTTCAAACTAATCAAGTTCCATTATCCCGCTCAGCATATTTTTACTTTCAGACTCGCTGAATTTCTTGATTCGCTTTACTTTTCGTCATATTGTACGGGCACATTCCTGTTTGATGGAGAGCCCATCCAAACAGGAGATTCTGCTTACTTAATAACAGGTTCGCTGGATCCGGATGGGATTGTTAACTGGATAAATCTTAACGGGCCTTCACTGGATCTAAATCCTTTTGATCTTTTAGCAGACAATTGCGGTAACCTTATTTTAGGTGGAATAGTTAGAGGGCTTGTCATTTTTGGTGATGATACGATTCAGACATCCGGTTCAAATTCTATGGGATTTTTAAGCAGAATGGAGTTAAGTGAGATACCCTCTTCTGGGTTATCCGATACCTCACTCTATTTTCAGGATTCACTCATTCTTATCATTGATGTTCCATATGATCGGTATCTCTGGTCCACTGGCGATACCACGTCTACCATCATCGTAAAGGGTTCATCTATGAATCCGGGAACACATCTCTTTTGGATAAGAATGACGAATGGTCTCTGTACTGCGTGCGATACATTCTATATCACAATGAAATACCATCCAGGATACGAGGAGTATCAAGGATCGCAAATTCTTTTATTCCCGAATCCAGCCGAAACCTCTATCACAGTACTTGTTGAGCCACCAATCCTTGATGTTGCATCCATTGATATTTGGAATATCCAGGGGATATTGGTAGGAAGATCTGAAGGCTCTGGGAGAAAGATGCTTCTTGACATTTCAGATTATCCAGCAGGGATCTATGTTGTTCGTATTCGAGGTGAACGTTGTACCTATACCGGAAAGTTTTGCAAAAAATGATTATTTCGGATAATCGAAGGCCATAAAGAAACCGGATCAGGTTAAGTGCCGGGCTATCAGAAACGAAAATTCAATTGCCCGTAGATCCGGTTGAATTGATTGACTTTCTCAAATGTGCCCTCGTAATAGAGCGTAAAAGCCAGTTTCCGGATAATCCTCCAGGTCATGCTTACTTCAGCGACGTTCTGAGCCAGGGTTTCACCGGAGTTCAGGTACGTATAGTCAACAAAGCGGTATGTGAGGCCTGTGTAAAATTTTCCGGAGAAGAAATCTTTTGAAATCCCTATTCCGTATATCTTACCTGAGAGGTAACTGCTCTCCAGAATGATGAATGATCCGGTAGCTCCCAGATTCACACCTGGAATCTGGCTGTAAGTCACATATGCATAGAGATTCTTCGTTGGCCGAGGATCCTGAGGCATGAAGCGGTAAGCACCGGTTGCCCCGATCGATAATCTTTTCACCGGGCTGTAGTTGATCTGGAGCTGATAACCCTGGAGAGTCTCAGAATCAAGCAGTTTCTCAAGGAAAGTTTTGTAAGTTTCGTAATAGATTACATTTTTCCTGGCATTGAACGAAAATGCAATCGACAATCGTTTTAGGATCCGGTAACGGAGAGAGAGGTAGAGGTTAGAGAGTTTTGGCGAATTCTCTTTGATCAGTGAGTCCGGATTTGAAGTTGTATCTGTTGCACTGCGGACCAACTGGTAAAAATCCACCTCAACAGATCCAAAAAATGTCAGGTTCTTCACAACAGAGTTGGTATGTTGCAGGTAAGCAAACCGCCGGTCAACATTCCCTCCGTTCATCTGCTGAACGAATGCAAGGGTAGTTTGCAGGAAACCGTTCTTGGTTTGCTGGTCATGAGCAACATAGGCTCCAAACTGCAGAAGGCTGAAGTCAAATCCATAATTGGAGTAGTCTGGCCTGGAACCGCCTAATATTCCGATTGTAATGGGTTTAAAACGCATCTCAAACTGAAGGCCGTCAACCGCTCCCATGTTGGATATCCTTGGGTTGATCTTGCGTCCGAGAAACAGGGTAAAATGCTTGTTGAACTCATAATTAACAGATAAGTTATAGATCTTCAGTCCATTGAACAGGTTGTTCTGAATATCGCTCCAGTTCTGGTCACTATGGGCAAAGGTCATGTAGCTCTCCCATGAGAGCCTGGAACGACCAACGTTCTTCATGTTGAGGGAGAGGGTATATTTCATCTTCAACGAACTTGGAGCTCCGGTGTTGGAAAAGTCAGAGAAAGCTGCGATGGAGGCAAATCCATAGAGGTCCTGGACAGGTTTGTCAGGTTGGTCAGGTTGGACAGGTTGGTCAAGTGTGTCAGGTTGGAGAGGTTGGAGAGGTTGGACAGGTTCGTCAAAAAGTACAGGTGGAGGGATCGGTGGGGCGGTCATTTTTGGAAGATAGAAAATCGGCGTCGAAACAGCAATCTGCTGGTTGGCAAACAGTTTGCACACGCAGGAGATGGAGGAAAGGTTTGTCACTTCCAAAGCCGGAACCAGCTTCTCCCCTATTTTGAGATACAGAGTATCTCCGGGTTTAATAGACTCTGTAGATTCGAACTTTACATAGACATTCTGTGACGTAACGTAAGAGACGGTTCCCTCAATGGGTTCAGCTGGATTCTGGGCCTCTGCCGTGAGTCCAAAAACCAGGAAAAGAGCGGGTATGAGATTTGGGAGATACTTCATCCTGTTGCTTATTTCGGGGATCTGTCAAATTTTGGTGCAAACATTTTATCGCCACCTGAATTTCCGGTTGGATGACAATTGTAACAGGCAAGGCTGTTATATGAGTAACCTGTTACACCACTATGCTTGTCGTCCATATCTATCTGGTTGTGTTCGTGGCAGTCGATGCAGCTGAAAATTGTGTAGTTGCTTGGATTTGTATGGCAATCGGTGCAGAGATTCCACTCTCCCTGGTGTTTTCCTGAATAAATCGGGAAATATTGTCCGTCGTGGTCAAAGGTGGAAGGGCTCCAGGCATTCTGGTTATGGCACGTAAGACAGTCAGTAGAGAATTGAGCTGATGCATGAGGTGGATTCTGGGTCTGGTTGTAATCATCCAGGTGACATCCCATACATGTATTCGGCGTGGTGGTGTAATTTCCGTTATGGCAGCTTGAGCAATCGTTGGCAATAGCTACATGAGCCCCCTGAAGCACATAATAGTTGTTATGAGTAGGGAATGTAGCCGGATTCCATCCGGGATTCGTGGTATGACAGTCTGCACAGGTCTGAGCAATGCTGAGGGAGGTATGACTTGGGTTTGTGCTTTGATTGTAGGCGTTGATATGACATGCGGAACAGTTTGTTGGGGTTCCGGCAAATCCGCTGGTATGGCAATCCCCGCAGACAACAGTTGTATGAGCGCCTGTCAGGGGGAAATTTGAAGATGCATGATTGAAACTTCCCTCGGCATCTCCAGTAGGATGGCAGGCAAAGCAGGCCGGACTGGTGTACAGGTAACCACTTACCTCTTTATGCTCGTCGTCTGTCTCAGGTTGCGGGTGAGCATGGCAATCAATACATGAGAAGGTAACCAGGCTGCCAGGATTCGTGTGGCAGTCGGCACAGGTTGTCCAGGTACCCAGGTGCTTCCCCGAATAGATTGGAAAAAATTGGTTATCGTGATCGAAAGTAGCCGGCGACCAACCACTTTGGCTGTGGCAGGAATTACACTCTGTCGAGAACTGGGCAGAAGCATGCGGAGGATTCGTAGTTTGATTGTACTCCTCTATATGACAACCCTCGCAGGTGTTAGGTGTGGCAGCATAATTATTCTGATGACAGGTAAAACAGTCGCTTGCAATTTCAGCATGAGCCCCTTCCAATACATAATACTGGTTATGATTCGTAAATGTGGCAGGCTTCCAGCCAGGATTCGTGGTATGGCATTCGTTACAGGTCACCGGGAAATTGTTTGAAGCATGTGGTGGGTTTGCGGCGCCATTATAGTTATCCAGATGGCAGGATACGCATTCGGTGGAGAGCCCGGTATAATTCCCTCCTGTATGGCACTCCTGACAATTTCCGATGGCATGTGCATTGGTAAGAGGAAAGAAGGAGTGGTTAAACCCGGAGCCGGTCCAGGTAAAACTGTTGAAAGCATGACACTCCAGACAGTTTGTTGAGAATCCTCCCTGTGTATGACTTGGTTCTGTCGTTGAGTTGTAATCCTCCTGATGGCAATCGATACACTCTACTCCAAGCGGATCAAACTTCAGCAGGGAAGCCGATTTGTGACATCCCGAACAATCTGTTGTATAATGGGGCCCAAGTAACGGAAATCTGGTTAATCGATGAATCTCACTGATGTTGTTTATAATCCAGGATGCCGGCGTGTGGCATCGTCCGCAGTCGGGACCTACTGTTTGTTCATGCATATCTGTATGGCATTCAAAACATTCGGATTTCGCCTCAGAGAAGACCAGGGTTTTATGACAAAGCCGGCAGTCGACCGTTTGGTGCTGGCCAACAAGAGGTAATGCTGTAGTACTGTGATCAAACGAGTAAATCGTTTTATCCAGCTTCCATCCCTGGGCACTGTGACACTGTTCGCAGGGAACATTAAAGTCTTTCCCGTGAGGGGAATCCGTTGCCAGGGTAGCAGAAATGAATACGATGGCCAACAATCCGATGATCAATGACAGTGTTCGCATCTTGTATCTCCTATTTTATATAATGTGTAAGTATTCTCTCCCTTTTGGACAGGTTTATGACATTGGTTGCAGGCAAGATTTTCGTGCTTCCCGTCCAGTTTGAAGGCGGTAAGGTTATGGTTGAACTGCTGAATTTTCCATTTGTTCGGCTCATGGCATCGCAGGCAGTTGATCTTTCCATCAACCTCAAACTGCCCGTAGTGAATATCGGTATGACAGGTGGTGCAATGGGATGAAAGTTCTGAAAAGACCTGATATTCCTCTCCTTGTTCATTCTTTTTGAAGTGGCAGGTCCGGCAGGTCTGTTGCGCATGGGCTCCGGCAAGCGCGAACCGTGTGGCGGAATGGTCAAAAGCAATAACAGACCACTGCGTCTCCTCATGACAGCGACGGCAATCATTCTCCGGGTAATACTCTTTGCTGAGGAACGGTTCGTGAATATTGGTATGGCAATCGGTGCAGCGGGTGCCAATCTTCCTGAAATTCCATTTTTCGCTCTTTTTGTGGCAAACAAAGCAGGGGGTGGCCAAATGAGCTCCCTCCAGTTTAAAAGCCCCTTCGTTGTGCCTTTCGATGGTAAATGAGGATCCCGGAAACCCTTTTGTGGTGTGGCAGCTTGCACAATCTGATACAATCCCCTCTTTGGTAAACTGTCCCTCGTGGTAATCTTTATGACAATCCGAACAACTGCTATGTTTCACCGGGTCGGTGAGGTTCCCTTTGTGGCAGGAGGCACAGGTAAGATTCCTGTGCTTGTTTTCAAGCTTGAAATTCGTTTTTGAATGATCGAAACTGGTCATCCCTTTTATGGTGTGAAAAGACTCCGTGGTATGGCAATCGGTGCATCGTTGTCCGAATTTGCCCTGATGCGGTTCGGTGTGGCAGCTGGTGCAATTTGCATGTTTTTTACCTGCAAACTCCTGAAATTCAACGCCATTCTTTGTAACCTTTGGATGACACTCGGTACAAACCACAGTTTGATGCTTTCCGGTAAGAGGAAATTTCGTGTTGTTGTGGTCAAACTTCGTGGTGGGGTTGAAGGCATCCACACCATGGCAATCGGTACAGGTGGCAGAGAGGGTCTTCTGGTGGTAATCTGTATGGCATCCCAGGCATTCAGTACTCAAGCCAAGGTAGGTGAATTTCTTTTTCCGGATAGCCTCGTCGGCAATGTTGGCAGGTTTATGGCAATCGGCACAGGTTTTTTTCGTGTGTGCTCCAATAATTTCATATCCCGTGAGGTTATGATCAAAATCTTCGGTTTTAAACCGAACAATCTCAAATTTCCTTCCGTGGTGGTCGCTGTGACAGGATACGCAATCTCTGCCCCTCATTTTGAGTGATGAGTGATACCCTTTCCTCGCTTCAATCCTGGTCTTCAGTTCAGTATGACAGGCAAGACATTTTTCATTCGTCACTTTAGCTCCTAAGGTGTGGCATTGGGTGCAATTGGAGATTCCTTCCAGATGGGCATGAACCTCAGCCAGGTCACCCGGAGAGATCTGAGCCAATGCAGTTCCAAAGAACCATCCCGGCATCATCAGGAATATCCATGCAAGCTTTTTGTTCATAGTCCTTCTCAGTTGATTTCTCAGTTCATCAATTGTGTTTTAATACTGCTTCGCCAAATTTCTTGGTAATCAGTATCCCGATTTTTTGTAAAAACTGGGTAGGCAACTCACCTCCGGCAAATATAAACACTCGATTGTTATCAATTACTTCAGGCTTCCCATCACTGGAAGTTGAAATCATAACGACTGCATCGTTTTCGATGGAAGCAAGCTGTGTATTAAACCGGACAACAACCTTTCCGCTTTGCACCGCCTCTTCGATCCTCTCTTTATTGGCTGGTTTGATACGACTGAAAGCATCTCCCCTGTATGATAATATCACTTCATTCTGATCGGAAAGCAGCATCGCTGATTCAATCGCTGAATCACCCCCTCCAACTACCATGATTTTCTCTCCTGTGATGCCTTCAGGTTCAAGAAGACGGTATGCTACCTTTTCCATGGTTTCACCGGGAATCCCCAGTTTTCTGGGAGTTCCGCGCCTGCCGATGGCAAGCAGTACCTGCTTCGTTGTATACTCTTCTCCAGTCAGGGTTTTAACATGAAAGATCCCATCCATCGGGACAATAGCTTCAACTTTGGAATTTTCTTTTATCGTGATGCCGTTTTTCTGAAACACATCATTCCAAAGATCCAGCAATTCTGTTTTCGTGGTCTCCCGAAGTTTCAGTTTCCCGTAGAGAGGAAGCTCCATCGGCGAAGTCATGACGATCTTTTTGCGCGGGAAGGTATAAACAGTCCCTCCGAGCGTGTCCTGTTCGAGGGTCAGGCAATTCAGCTGGTGTTTTTTCGCTGTAAGTGTCGCCGAAATCCCTGCAGGGCCTGCGCCGATCACAATCAGGTCGTAATCAGCTTTGTGTGCCTTCTTCCCCGCCTTCGCCAGGTTCTCAACAGCCTGACGTCCCTGCTCAACAGCATTCCGGATCAGCCCCATGCCACCCAACTCTCCGGCAATGTAAATCCCGGGAACATTGGTTTCAAAGGTATGGTTCACGTGTGGCAGATCCACTCCTCTCTTTTCGGTCCCGATGCAGAGAGAGATGGCTTCCGTTGGGCAAGCGTGGAAGCATGCTCCGTGACCGATACAGTGAGAAGCGTTGATGGTTGTAGCTTTGCCGTTCCTGATCCCGAGAATGTCCTTTTCGGGACAGGCAGAGATACAAGCTCCTGTTTGAATGCATTTATTCGGGTCAACCACAGGATGCAAAGAAACAGGCTCGTAAAGGCCGTCCTGCTTGGCTTTTAGGATCTTCTCGTCTACCTTCCTTGAATTTCTTTTTTGTCGACGGAGATAAAGGAATACCACCACAAGACAGAAAATGATGACCAGGGAATAGACCAATATTTCTTCAATGAGTTTTTCCATCGCTAGAATATCCATCGGTAACCCAACACAATCGTGACGGCCACATGGATAACCATAATGACAAGCATCACGATGGCAAAGGGGAAATGAGCCACATGCCAGTATTTAAACAGGTTTTGCATCGTTTGGAGCCGCTCGATCCTGCGGTTGAGCGTAAGCTCATGCTTTACCAGGTTAATCACATTCTTCCGTTCCTGACGGCTTAGCTTATTCTTTTTCAACACGGTCCTGACCTTTCTGATGGCACTCTTTCTCTCCGACAGACCGCTGAACATCCGTTTGAACAGATTACTCTGGTAAATCCTGACCTTCTTCTTCGTGGAATCAATCAGGATGTTCATGCTCTCTTCATCCAGGTTGTATGAGCCAGTCAGTACGGTTCCAATATTGGTTTTCATATCCTGGACTTCTGCAAGGCTCAACTCCCTGCCCTCAATGGATCTGGGAATTTGTATATAAATAAACCTTCCAATGATACCGCTGAGAAAGACAGCTACCATACTCCAGAAACTGATAGCGACAATTCCACCAAATTTAAAAGAGGTATGAAAAAGAATCAGGATGGGGCCAAGCGTACAAAGGAAGATGTGGAACTCCAGCCAGTGTTTGAGTAAGCCCCAATGAGACATGAAACGCAGTCGTTTCCTGGCCACATAGATCAGAATTCCAAAGATTATGCAGAATGACCCGATGATGCCGAACCCGTGCCCAAGAATTCCTCCAGGTTTTAACGATACATGGCCATCGTGAAAAAATCGTTCTTCTTCAGGCAATAAATAATATGAAAGCCCAAAATAGACGAGTAATATCAAGGTTAGCAGGATGCCAGTAACAAGAAGATAGATGTATAGTTTGTGACCTGAAAACATAGAATTGTATGGAGGTTAAAGAGTAAATTGTTAACTTTGCGAACAGAAAACCAAAGAACAAATATATGAAATTGGATATTAAATTATACGCTTTTTTACTCAGCGTTATTGCATTGATGGGTGCATGTCAGTCAAATTCATCCAAAAAAGTTGATAACCTTTCACCAAATGCCCACCAGGTGGTTGCGGAAGAGATTATCCAGACAAGTAAGTACACCTATGTACTTGTTTCAGAGGATGAAAAAGGATACTGGATTGCGATTTCAAAAGCTGATGTAAACGAAGACGGAACCTATTTCTGGTCTGTCGGTTCCGAGATGAATAATTTTACCAGCAACGAATTAAAGAGGACATTTCCCTCAATTTTCTTCGTACAGGACTTTACAGATCAACCAATCCTTGAAGACAGCGAGTCGCCGATGCCTGTGATGGGGACCAAACCTCAAATCAGAGAACAGGAAGGCATGGATATTCCCAAAGCCGAAGGGGGGATCACGATTGCTGAGTTATTTGCAGATCCGAACTCCTTCCAGGGAAAAACTGTAAAAATCAACGGAATGGTGGTCAAATTCCTTCCCGAGATTATGGACCGAAACTGGGTTCACCTTCAGGATGGCACAAAAGATGGTGAAAACTATGACCTCACAATCACCACTAGCGCAATTGTCAAACCAGGCGAGATCGTAACCTTTGAAGGAGTCGTTGTTGTTGACAAAGACTTTGGCGCAGGCTACTTTTACAACGTGATCCTCGAGGACGGAGTCGTAAAGTAGTAGGCAGTTGGCAGTTCCCAGTTGGCAGTTCCCAGTTGGCAGTTCCCAGTTGGCAGTAAGC
>JACZJJ010000028.1 GCA_014860625.1 Bacteroidales bacterium
ATATAAAGGATGGGGCATCCCGGAAAAATACAAAACCATGAAGAATCCGGTTGCTGGTGATGCTGCAAGTGCAGATCTTGGAAAAGAGTTGTACGCGAAATACTGCAAAGCCTGCAATGACAAAATGCCTGGATTTGGCAAGCCATTGCCTGAAGATAATGAAAGATGGGCGTTGGTGACTTCCATGAAAACCCTGAAATAGTAGAGGTTTCAGTTCTGTTTTTTCTTCAATTTTTTTACATAATAAATGGAAATTCCTATCGAGATGATGGCCAGGAAGAGAAATGCCACAATTCGATAGATTAATTCCACTTTGGCAAGGTCTACTGCGAAGAGATAGAATGCGGTTGCAATGAAGCCGGCAAGCGCCATCCAGCGGTATTTCATGCTCTTTAGGAGCAGGCTCAGCACGAAAAATACCACACCTGCCACCGTCCACGAAAGGGTAATATAGGGTCCTGGAACTGCCTGATATAATGCATAAAGCGTTGTAAAAAAAAGCATTATCAGATACGTATTGCGGATTACTTCTGTCTCTAAATTTAGTCGGGTCTTCTGCCAGTTGATCACACGGACAGATAAAAACGCCACTAAAGGGAAAGAGAAGTTGATCAGGTTGCTGGAAGCCGAAGTTGCCAGGTAACTCACCAGGATTGTAATAAAAAGAAAGACATTCATCACGATAATGATCCTTGAGCGATACCATATTGCAATTGATACAACCAGAAAGCTCTGGATGGAAAGCAGCAGGTATGCTCGAGGGAAGTTATAGAGGCCGTAAATGGTAATACTGATAGCAACGAACCCATAAAGGGCATACAACGCCGGTGAGTATTTCCAGACAGAAAATTTCTTCAGGAGGATGGAGTATGGGATGCAGAACAACGTGATGGAAAAGAACAACCAGATGTAGTTTTTGGGAAAGAATGCAACGACCCATAACAACAGCAGGGAGGAGAATAAAAACCCGTTTACAAGTATGGCAATGAGAATAAACTTGTCTGGGAACTTCTCGGTTCTGGGAATCAGGGCAATCAGGGAAAAAATTGCTGCACATGCCGCCAGATAAATGTAGCTGTAGTGATGCGCCGTAATTCCCTGTACAGGATTTCCGACAAGCGGATTGTTGAGAATCCACATCAGTAGGGTAAAATAGGTCAGTATGATGGCGATAATCAGAATCCTATACCAGCCGAATCTGTAGAAAAGATAAAGGGTGCCTGCCCCGGCAGCAGTTATTACCGGTAACATGATGTGAGTGGTATCGCTGATAATGGCAGTAGTTATCATCATGATCAGAGCCAATGATGCGTAAAACTCAGACGTTTTCTTAAACGCCAGGTAGACCTCAACTGCAATGACTGTAAGAAGCAGGGCTACGCCAGCTCCTTGCCATGGAATAACCGGGTTGGCCGTAAAAAAATGGAGTCTAAGAGTGACATAGAACATGAGTAGCTGTCCGAATACACCAAATAAAAAAGACATATACGAATAGGACTCTTTCAGCCATTTTGACAACGCAAGTATTCCGATAACGGCAGCGTAGCCAATCAGAGCGGCAAGCAGAGGTTGTTGAATATTCGTCAAGTATTGAGCCAGGAAGATGATACCAAAAAACAGGACGATATTCCCCAGCCATGCCAGTCCGAACTCTCCTATCCGGGATTCAAGCAGGGATTCTCCTGAGTCGCCCATCTTTACTGAAAAACGGGGCATTGTCACCTCATCGTCAGACGAATCATCGTGGTATTCCCGCTGTTCAAGAAGAGATTCCAGTTTTTCCATCCGTCTCTCCAAAATATTCATACGATGCTGAATATCAAATAGATTATCCCCTGTTTTCGGTTCGATATCAGACATAAAACCTCCTGTTTATTTATAAGAATACGTTTACAAATAAATTCTGTAACACTAACTCTGTGTAGAACGGACGGGCGAAATTCTTGTAGTCCAACGAGATCAGGCAGTATCCTCCTCCAACTCTTCAACCTTTTTCCAAGGTGGCAGTAACCACAGAAGAAATGCGAGAATGGCAAAGGGGATCAGAAACCAGAACCATGCCATCAGGTAACCCTCAGCACCGATAAACTGGTTCTTATAGGCAGTGAAACCGTAAAAACTTTTTGAGAAAAGCTGTCCCCCGATAACAACGTTCCACCGCATAAAGAAGATACCAAAAAGCACCAGGATACTGATGGTGAAGTAGATTGCCCGGCGGATTTTAACGGCTGGTTTATAAAACTGAAATACTGCCAGTGTTGCCAGGGGAACAAGCGTCCCCAGAAAGATCTGGAAAATGAACATGCTCGTGAACAATTTGCCATTGACGAGCAGGTGGAGGATATCGAACGACTCTTCCGCTTCATAGATCCTGTGTACCTGGTCAAGCGCTTCCAATGCAAAGTCCATGATCAGGATGTAGAACAGAAACTTTGCGATGGTATCCAGTGCGTTGATATCGCTGACTACTTTCCGAAACCGGGAGACTACCATATAGATCATCATCACCAGGGCAATCCCTGATACCATAGCGGAAAACAGAAAGATGACCGGCATCAGAACGCTCGACCACCAAGGATTTGCCTTGATGGATCCGAAGATAAATCCGACATAACCGTGAAGCAGGAATGCAGAAGGGATACCAATGATGGTGATGATATATCCCGCTTTATCATCAAAACGCAAAGCTTTGGGTGAGATGTCTCTTGATCCGAGGGTAAGCACCTGGTACATCAACCGCTTGAACCCTTTTGCCGTTTGAAGCCAGAGGATCATATCGCGCCGGTAATCAAACCAGATCTCCAACAGCAATACCACCATAAGGTACCAGAGGTATACAAATCCGAAGATAGCCATTGCCGATTGCGGGTTAGGGGTCATCATGATCTCATAGGCCCTTAATGGCTGACCGAGATGACTCACCAGCGGCATCACCGCAATGAGAAGAAATGCGAGTGCAGTCAGTAAGGCAAGGTGATAGGTCGGTTTCAGTACCTTCACATTAAATACCCGTTCCAGAGATGCCAGGATAAACGCACCGGCGACCAATCCTGTGATGTAAGGATAAAGAACGATCAGGACGCTCCAGTAAAGCTCCACTTCGTTGGGATAGATGAAGCCCTGAACCTGTGTCAGGACTTCGTAAAGACGTTGAAAATGATGTTCCATATTATCTCACCTCCTCCTCTAACGCATTATAATAAAGCTTTGGGACCGTATTTAAATGGGGTTTCAGGAACCTGCAACTGTGATCCCTGATAAACCGGACAAGGTCACTGTTTGGATCGTTCAGGTTGCCGAAAATCCGTGCTTTTGTGGGACACACCTCAAAACAGGCAGGCAATAATCCCATCTTGATACGGTGGTAACAGAGGGTGCATTTGTCAACCACATGCTCTGTGGGATGCATATATCTGCAACCATAGGGACAAGCCTGGATGCAATATCCGCATCCGATGCAGTAACTTTTATCGACGAGATTGATTCCGTCGGGAGTTTCGAATGTTGCCCCAACGGGGCAGACCTGTGTACAGGGGGATTTTACGCAATGGTTGCACATTTTGGGAACGAAGAAGGATTTGAATATATCCTCTTCGGGAACAGTCTGAGTGAATCCACCTATGCCTCCGTTTGGTGATTCTACCTTCACAGAGCCGTCGTTCATCACTGTATACTGCTCTACCCAGTTCCTGAAATAAAAAGGCTGAGGAGGAACAGGGTTCTCCAGTTTACATGAACTTGCACAGTTTCCGCATCCTATGCATTTCTCGATGTCGATTCCAATCCCATACCAGGGATGATCTCCTTCAGGTCTCTCTGTTGCCAGCACAACCCCGTTAAACGGTTTGATAAGGGTGGCAGCTACCGCTCCTCCGGCTAGAACTACGCCTTTTTTCAGGAAAGAGCGGCGCGATGATTTTTCTTGACTGCTTTTCATGGCGAGTGGGAATAATGACATTCAACACATCTGATTAGTTCATTGGTCTCTTCGTAGATAAAATGGTTATGCTCGTTGACATTCACCATCCTAACCATCGAAATATCAGTAGAATCAGCTTTGAATTTGACCCGCGAAGGATTCAGGTCATGGCACCTGGCACATGTTTCACGTTCAACAGGTCTTCTCAGTTTCAGCGAATCCGGGTAGTTACCAGGATCAGCCGATGCAGAATACATGGCATGTTTTAAGGCCGGTCCGTGGCAGCCTTCACAGGCAAGAGTGGAATGGGATCCATAGGATAGCTCTTCCACCACATCATCGTGACACTCCTTGCAGGCTTCCCGTCCGGCATGTTGGGGATGGTAAGCTGCTATATCATCCATGGCATCTGCCCTGAAATGTCCCAACTCTCCAAAAGAGGCCGGAATCAGCAGGAAGCGAGCCAAAAGGAAGATGGCAATGAAGATCGCGAATGCTACTAGAAGTCGTTTGATTTGATCTGGCATAGCAACACTTCTTTATTATTTATGTATACAAATATATAGATTAAAAAATCACATGCAATAGGCCTCAATAAGTTTATATTCTATCTAAATAAAAATAGCATCATATCAATAAATGTTGTATTTTTGAGATTAAAACAACAAGAAAGTCATGAGAAATTATCGTCCATCTGCTCCTTCAACCTTCCTTTTTCTGATTGTTTTCCTTACCCCTATGCTGCTGCTTTTCAATTCCTGTTCGAAAAAATTCATGGTAGTTGAAAACCCACCCAAACAGCCACCTGCCCGAATTCTTGAAAAAGCTCCCCGGGTTGCTCTGGTTCTCGGTGGAGGGGCTTTTCACGGCATGGCCCATGTAGGCGTCCTTCAGGTACTTGAACATGCAGGAATCCCCATTGATCTTATCGTGGGGACCAGTGCAGGAAGCATGGTTGGGGCCCTTTATGCCGATTACCCTCACATTGACTCGTTGGTCCCTTTGGTCAATGCAACGACAGAGAAGGATGTATTTGATTTTTCACTCTTCCGCTCCAGCGAAGGATTTGTTTCCGGGAAGCGGCTTCAATCTTATTTATCAGAGCAGTTGCATCATACAAACATTGAAGATCTTCCCATTCCTTATGTTGCCGTGACAACCGATATGATGAAAGCCAGAACTGTTGCACTGGCAGCCGGACCGATTGCACCGTCGGTGAATGCTTCCTGTGCCATACCGTATATTTTTGAGCCCGTTAAAATGTATGGCACCATATTTTCCGATGGAGGAGTGCTGGATGCTGTGGCAACGGATGTTGCCAGGGCATACAACCCTGAGGTTATCATCGCCGTGGATGTGATGGCCGATTACGATACGGTTCCGGTCTTTAAAAACAAACGGCAGGTCTTATTACGGGCTTACTCAGCAGCTGCACACAAACTAAAAGAGGAGAGGCTTCCTCTGGCCGACGTGCTGATTGCTCCTGATCTCAGCGGGATGCCCCTGATGAGCAGCAAAGACAACGATCAAATGTTCAACGCGGGTAAGAAAGCAGCTTCTGATGCCTTGCCAGCTATCCGAAAGATCCTGATCGAAAAAGGGATTATCAGGTAAACAACTATAATACCGACATCTTCCTGGTTGCGGCAATCACCCCGTTGAGACTGAGCGAAAATGTGAGCAATCCATGAATACCCGGAGGGGGTGAAAACTCAACGGAATTCATCCCAGGTTGCAATTCAACTGGTATTCGGGAGATCACCCTCCCAGTCATTTCGGTGATGATAATCTCGGCCCGGGAATTGGCAGGCTCCCGGGTGACTTCAATGACAATTTCTGTTTTGGTCAAGAAAGGATTAGGCCGGTTCTGATGAAGGATCACCCCCCACTCTTTCAGCATGTAGCCTTCAATCCCAACAGGATAGAGCGAAAATTCATCACAAAAGAGGCTCTCCACGCCATTCAGGACGTTAGCTACACTGAAGTAATAGGTTTTGTTGGGATCAAGACCCTCAATCAGAAGATGGTTTGTTCCCGTATATGTATAAACTGTGTCAAAGTTCAGGGATCCTGAGCCTTTCATCCGTAAACCAACCCTGTAATGCTGGTAGAGCGAATCAGCGCCGGTCAGGTTGATCTCCATCGCATCACCTGTGAATACAAAATCAGGATCAGGAGATGGCGGAGCAATAGCCAGCCAGCCCAGGTTCACCCCATTCATAATAGTATTCCTGCGTAAATAACCCGGATCCACGAAAAAGCTGTCGATAATGCCATCGGGAGGAATGCTGAGATCAAGCCCCAGGATATCATCCGAGGTATGCTGCCGGTCAGGGGGTGTACCGGCTCCATTTCCATGTTCATTTTGGGAGCAAAACCTGATTGCCGTATATCCCTTTTGCCTGAAGGGAATATGATCTCCACTCCTACCAGTACGATCCTCCGATATGATTAGGTTGATCGTCATAGGTGTTTCAAGCAATGGATTGATCAGCTCTTCCTGGTGCATCACAATATACCTTCCAAGTTGCTTGTGCGCTGACACCCTGGCCGAGTCATTTGACACAGAGTAAGAAAAAAGCCTTACATGCGTACTGTCAATATGATTAAAGTAAGGGCAACTTGGTGGCGAAGAAGTCATCCCGCAGGCAATACCCCCAATAACATCATTGTTAAAAACAGACCTGACAGGAATTTCATTATCCAGAATCCATCTCGAAAATGCCTTGGCGCCGTAGAGCCCCTGGTCTTCTCCAGTAAGGCATGCAAACACGATGGTATGGTCAAACGCATACCTGCTCATGATCCGTGCAAGCTCCATCACCAGCACAGTACCGGACCCGTTATCCTCCATCCCGGGAGTATAGCAGGATGTGTCGCATCCGTTCTGGCAACGTGTGTCGAAATGGCCCTGAACGATCATGATCTCTTTATTTGTGGTGTCGAGTCCGGGAAGTATCGCCAGCACATTCCGGTGCCATGCCTGACCGCAGACATTCTGCTGGAACTGGTTGTAGGTCACAACCAGTCTTCCTTCACTGCTGGCTCTGTATTCCATAAACTTCTTGTGAATCCACCTGCGTACCGCACCAATCCCCCTGGTTTCCGAAATGGTATCGGAACCAGTGTTTCTGTTAAAATAGGTATCGATATGCTGCAGGTACGCAATCATCGTATCACCGGAGACACGACTGACCACTCCCAACAGGATGGAATCGGGATCGTTTATTACCATTCCTGGCATATATGTAGCAGGATCATAATTTCCTTTCAGCACCTCAATGGCTTCAGGATTGGTGACGGTGATATTGAACTGAGCAACCGAACTGGCTGCAATTATCAATCCGGAGAGGAACAGGAGAGCCTTTTTCATTATTAAAGTTTAATAACAGAACCTGAACCAGAGATGTGTGTATTAATTACCGGGTCGCCTTTGTAGCTGACATTGCCACTTCCCGAGATTGTAACATCCAGAAGTTTGGTCACCCAGGCTGTCACATTACCCGCACCGCTGATGTTTACAAAGGTAGTATCAGACTCAACACCAACAAGCTCAACATTACCACTTCCACTTATCTTAATTTCCTGGTAATTTACGCTTCCAAAAGTGGCCTCAACATTTCCCGCCCCACTGATATTCACAAAAAGCTCATCTCCATCCAGTTCCGTAACCGAGACATTCCCGCTACCACTGATCGAAATAGTCTTGAGGGCATTCAACCAGGGCGTATCCACAAGAATATCTCCTGCTCCACTGATGGTTAAAGATTGAATCGCTGGTCCCGCAATAAAGATCTTTATCGGTTCATGATTTCCAACGACCACCCCATCCTTGTATTTGATCGTTAATGAATTGTTTGAACCAATATCCGTTTCAAGGATGTCCAGCATATTTTGCTGAGCCATGATTTCCAGGTAGTAGTTGGAATCAGGTGAAAAGTAGATAGTTGCATCAATTGCCAGGCTAATCCCGGTAAAACCTGTTACATCTCTGGTCTGAGAGACAACCTCGCCCTTGCCTTTGACTTTTTCGCAGGAGTAAAATCCGGCAAGGCACATAAAAAGCATCAAAAAACCAATAATTTTTTTCATAGCCAGGAGATGGTGTAATTTGTTTAAGCAAATGTACATAAAAGAGAAAGAAACTAAAAATATCAACTAAATTTGACATTCAATGAATTATATATTACATTTAACCCATAAAAATATATACCATGAAAACCCTTTTAATTTTATGTGGAGTGATCCTGATTCTCCCTTGGAATGCAGCTAGTCAGGAAGCCGATTATATGACTACAAAAG
>JACZJJ010000029.1 GCA_014860625.1 Bacteroidales bacterium
GAACGGTAATCCTGACATCAAACCCACGTCCCACGAATGCAAGGCCCAGGGCCTCTCCTTCCTTCGCGGCAATCTCCACGCACAAGCCGCACCGGATGCACTTTTCGGGTTCATAGACAACCATCTCATGCTGCAGGTTACGGGTCAGCAGATTCCGTTCAGCCGGAGCAAATCTCCGCCGGTTGGCGTCATATTCATCCGCATAGATCCTCAGTTTGCAGCTTACCGGCTTCCGGCAGTCGCAATGCATGCAACGTTGCGCTTCACGGATGGCCTCTTCCCGGTTTAATCCAGCCAGATATCCATCTGCTGGATCAATTCTTCCAGTTGGTGAAGCCTCTTGCATATACTCTTTCTTCTCTTCCTCCTTCAATGTGCCGAAGGCCGAGTTGAACATAGGTTTACGCCGCCTGTCGGGATTCCCGTTCAGGTAAGCATCGGTTTCAAGGGCCGCCTTTTTCCCCTGGGCGGCCGACCGCACGGCAAGCAGCTGTTCCGAGATGATACTTCCACAGCCAAACACGCCTGCAATACCGGAAATGAAACTCTTCCTGTCAATGACCGAGCCCGTATCCAGTATAGGCAGGTTAAACTCGCCGATGGGATTTTCTTCCCGGAATCCGGTAGCCAGGATCACGGCATCAAAAACGGGGAGGATCTCCTTTTCCCACACCTTTCCCGAGACCGGATAATTCAATTTAAACTCTCCGCCAAGTGTGTGGATCGATTCAATATCGGCATCAAGCATCTCTTTTGGCAGCAGGTCGTCGGGGATGCTGTAGCGCAGCGCTCCTCCTGCCTTCTCCCGCTTATCAAAAAGCGTACAGGCATGGCCCATTCTCAGCGTATAGAATGCGGCAGACAGTCCGGCCGGACCGGTGCCAATCACCGCCACCCGTTTCCCGCTTTTCTGAAGAGGCTGCCCGAGACCTCTCTTGCGAACGGTTTCATCCATGGCGGTATAACGCTTCAACAAACAAACCGATACCGGCTGGTCGATGCTTTTCCTTCGGCAAGCCTTTTCGCATGGAGCCGGACAGATATACCCGAGTACCAGCGGCAGGGCGATCTCCTCCCTCACAACCCGCAGGGCCTCTTCCTCCTTATCCTCAGCGATGAGCCGGTTCATCAACGGAATGTTCATGAAGGCAGGACAGGATAGCCGGCAGGGGGCTTCGCAGTCGCCCACATGATCGCTGAGCAGCAGCTCCAGCGCCTCTTTCCGTGCCTCCATCACCTCTTCGGAGGATGCCGACAGGTGCATTCCCTCTGCGACAGGCATCGCACAGGAGGGGAACATGCTGTTCTTATCCAGATCCTTGACCAGGCATATCATACACGACGGGTGGTTGTGGTGGCCCGGCAGGTAGCACATCGAAGGGATGCGAATGCCTGCCTGTTCGGCAGCCTGCATAACGGTCATGCCCTCCGGCACATCCATGGCAATATGGTCAATGGTAATCTTCATTTTATGTAACCAAAATGGCATCTTCGGGACATACCTGACGACAGATATCACACTTGATGCATTTTTCCTGGTCTATCTCATGTATTTCAAACGGTTTGTATTCAATGGCTCCCGACGGGCATCGCTGGGCACATTTGGTGCAGCCAATGCATGTATCCTTAACGGTATACGTGATCAGCGGTGTGCACTTTCCGGCTGGACACCTTCCCTCCAGATGTGCTTCGTACTCCTCCCTGAAATAGACCAGGGTGGAGAGAACAGGGTTGGGGGCAGATTTTCCCAAACCACACAAACTCCCCTGCTTGATTGATCCCGCGAGATGCTCAAGTGTATGGAGATCTTCCGGAACTCCTTTGCCATTGCGGATCTTCTCCAGCAACTCCAGCATCCTCCGCGTGCCGACCCGGCAAAAGGTACATCTTCCGCACGACTGACTTTGGGTGAAAGAGAGAAAATAATAAGCGATATCCACCATGCAATCGGTTTCATCGAGCACCACCAAACCGCCCGACCCCATCATCGATCCCACCTCCATCAACCCTTCAAAATCGACCGTCAGTTGGGCCAGTGATGCCGGAATGCACCCACCGGAGGGACCCCCAATCTGAACCGCTTTAAAAGCCTTTCCGCCAGCTATTCCACCACCTATCTCCTCTACAATTCTCTGGATGCTCATGCCCATTGGAACTTCGATCAGTCCGCCCCGGTTTACCTTTCCGGCGAGAGCGAAGACTTTGGTTCCCCTGCTGCCGTTGATGCCGATCCGGGCAAAGGCATCGGCTCCGTGCCGGATGATCCAGGAGATGAATGCAAAGGTCTCTGTATTGTTTACCAGAGTGGGGTTCCCGTTTAGACCGCTTTTGGCAGGATAGGGTGGGCGGATCCTTGGCAGTCCTCGGTTTCCCTCCACCGAGGCGATGAGAGCGGTCTCTTCACCGCAGACAAATGCGCCCGCCCCTTCAAAAATCCGGATGTGAAAGGAGAACCTACTCCCCAAAATATTCTCTCCCAGAATGCCTTCTTCCCTGCATTTTTCGAGTGCTTCGTTCACCCTGCTGACAGCCAGCGGGTATTCGGCCCGGATGTAGAAGATCCCTTCCGTCGCCCCGGTAGCGAATCCGGCGATGATCATTCCTTCGATAACCCGGTAAGGATACGACTCGAGGATCATCCGGTCCATAAAGGCTCCCGGGTCGCCTTCATCGCCATTGCAGATCACTGTTTTATCGGGTGCTGCCTGATCGTGTACCAGCTGCCATTTTTTCCCGGTTGGAAATCCGGCACCGCCACGTCCCCGTAACCCACTTTCGGAGATGGCATCGATCACCTGCTGCGGTGTAAACGCTTTCAAACAGTTCGAAAGAGCTTCAAACCCGCCGGATCGCTTGTACTCTTCCAGGTCGGTCGGTCGCACAACACCCCGGTTCTCGGTCGCAATATTCATCTGGGGATCAAGAAATTCGGAGACGGGAGTGTCGCGCTCTTCTGCCTGGTAATGCCTTACCGATAACGGAGCTCCGTCGCGGAGGATCTGTTCAAAGAGAGAGACGACATCGGTACGCATGCGGTTGAAAAAACCCGTTGGCCTGAAGTGACTCAGTACCACCTCTTTGACCTCTTCCGGTTTGATCTTGGCGTAATAGGATGACGGTTCGCCGGGCTTGACGATCTCCAGCACCGGTACCTGGTGACAAATCCCGACGCAGCCTACCTGTTTCACATCCACCAGGATATGAGCGTCGGCCAGGGTTTGTTCCAGGGCAGCTTTCACGTCGGAACTACCGCTGGCAATGCAGCAGGATCCCAGTCCGATCCGGATCTCTCCCAGGCCATTGGGACCGATGCTTTCAATCGTTTTACCGGCATCCGGGGATGTTGCTTTATGGAGGAGAAAATCCCTAAGGATCTCCCCGGCTTTCTCGGGGGCTACCTGTCCGTAGGTCACCGAATCGATCCGGATAACCGGCGCGATGGTGCAGCAGCCCAGGCAGGCGACTTTTTCGATGGTAAAGAGGCCTTCCCTGTCGGTATCTTCCAGCCCTTTCAGCTTCAGCTCCCGGCAAAAGGCATCGTAGACCTGGAGAGCCCCTTTCACATGGCACGCGGTTCCCGTACAAATTTTTATGCTGTGTTTTCCGGCCGGCCGATGCCTGAACTGACCATAAAAGGTAGAGATGCCGGTAATGCGCGAAGGGGTGATGGCAGTAGTGGCACAAACCCGCTCAAGCGCTTCATCCGGGAGGTAGTGAAACTCCTCCTGAATGGCCTGCAGGATAGGGATGACGGCTTCCACGGTTTTACCCCGGCCGGCTACAATCCGATCAACAATTTCTATTATATTTCCTTTATTCTCCGGCATTAAATGTTATTGTCTACAGTCATCTTTTTATTTTCAGCAACTTTTTACCCCGACCCTAAAGGGAGAAGTTGCTGAAAATCAGGCTCCCTTCAGGGTTGGGGTAAAACTGATTTTCAGCTCTACTTTCCAATGCAGTACAAGTTTTGATCACCTCTGATATAGATCCTTCCGTTAGAAAACGCCGGAGTGCAAACCGATCCTTCTCCCAGAGCTGGTTCTCCAATCGAAGCGAATACCTTGTCTGCTTTGAATATATGCATAACGCCAGCTTTATCCATCAGGTATATCCTGTCATCAACCAGCACCGGTGATGCATAGGTGTTGTCATCCAGCTCCCTGACCCAGTACTCCTCTCCTGTCTTGGCATCATAACAAACAATTGCGCCGTAGCTTGTAACCAGGAAAAGGTATTTGTCATTGGCAACGGGACTGGGAATATCAGACATGTAATCCGTTGTTTCCCATGATACTTGTGGAGGTGAGCCCAGTTTTATCGCAACTGTTTTGGCATACTCGTTGGTGGCAAATACCATTCCGTTGGCATAAGCCACTGAGGGTCCTACCTCACCGAAAATGCAATCCAGTTTCCAACGTTCTTTGCCCGTTGCCGGATCATATGATGCCACACAGGGATCGGCAGCGAGGATCAACTCCATCCGGTTCCCGGTATTCACCAGGACGGGTGATGCCCATGAGACCCTGACATTGCGGGGAGTGTTCCATACCAAATCGCCCGTGGCACCGTCAAAAGCCTTGACGCTGGCTCCTTTCGACTGGTCCCACTGGACAATCAGCAGATTGCGGTACATGATGAGGGACGAGGAGTGCCCGTAATGATTCTGCGGAATTCCCAGATTTTTCGACCATACGATTTTTCCTGTCATGTCGAGCGCCACCAGGTCGCCCGTAGCAAAGATGGCGTAAACCCGCTGGCCGTCGGTCGTCATGGTGGGTGCTGCAAGCCCTGTCTCCCTGTCAACCTTTGGTGCCGTGGCCGGTGTACCCGGAACAGCGGAAACATCCGTAAGCCAGACAAATTCTCCCGTATCGGCATTGAAACAGTAAACTTCCCGTTTGGTAGCACTCGCCCCGGAGAGGAAAACCCTGTTTTTCCATACGATGGGTGAATTGTAGCCGGGAAGCCTGAGCTGGGCTTTCCATTTGATGTTGGCTCCAGTGGCTCCATTCCAGCTTACCGGAAAATTCTTCCCATATGCCACACCATTCCCATCCGGGCCTCTGAATGTGATCGCGTTGCCGGTAACCTCCTGCCTGGATGGGTATTGCTGAGCAGAAATTGCTGCGGAGGAGGAGGATGCAGGTTGATGGTCGCCTGACGGTGTTCCGGTTCCACTGATTGTTGTATGATCCGTTGTGACATCCGGTATTGTTCCATCCGAATCTGACGGATTACCAGCATACTGGGACTGATCGGGTGCTTGTTGATCAGATTGTGACAGATTCGTCTCCTGATCCATGGCAGGGTTTATTGCAGAAGAATCGACTGCCAGTACGGATGAGGCAGCTTGACCCTGAAGTGTTTTTCCGATTTCCTTGTAGGTCAGGAATGCCAGGACGAGCGATCCTGTCACCAAAAATATTCCGGTATAGATGACCCATCGCTGGTTGATCTTTCGCAACTCCCAGAAATTCTCTTTGACCTCTTCGGGGAGTGGTGGGATTTTCGGCTGGATCATTTCGGTCCATTTCATGCAAATGATCACAACCAGCAGGCATACCAGTAGAATGTACCCGCCTGTCCGGATCTGCCATTGGCTGGTGAAAAAAGCTTTCCGGGAGAGGAGATCGAGTTCGCGTATCTCGGTACGAAGTGCGTCATCCCCCGGGTTGCTCTTAAGCCGTTCCAGCATGACGGACATGGCCGGTGTGTTGAGCGGATCAACACGCTTCACCTGGATATAATTGGCAATGATCAGGATGCAGAGGATAAAGGCCACAACTCCACTGATGACAGCGATCTTTCTCAGCAGCTGGATGGTTTGTTCCGTTGATTTCGTCTCTTTCATAATGTTATCTGTTCCTGTCATGATTTAATCGGGCAGTAATCCATGCAGCGGACGCAGCTGAAACATGTACCCCTGTTCGGTTCAAAATCGGTTCGGTACCGTGTCATCAGGCGTCCGGCCAGCAAGCCCCCGATTGTCAATCCGATAAACCCTCCAACAATCCATCCGCCGATATAAAACTCCCTGATGATCTCTGCTGCCTCTGCATAAAGTTCGGAAGCCGGCTTCCCGGATGCCTTGAAGGCGGTCATCTCGATCGTTTCAGGTTGGCTGGCATCTTTTTCGGGATGCAACAACTCATTTGCCATCCATACCTTGCCGTTAACCAGAGCCAGCGACTCGTGCAGCTGTGAACCTGTCCAGCCCCCCAGCAGCATGAAAAACGGCATCAGAAGAATGGCCAGAATGAATTTCTTCAGGGTGGTTTGCCTGCTATCCGGATTTTTTACCGTGACCGGTTTTTCGATGCACTCGTAGGGGCATGAGTCCTCACATAGCCTGCACTGGATGCAAACCGATGGAGTGATCGTCATGTGATGCCTGGAAAAACGACTGATCCAGTTCAGCAGGACACCATAGGGACAGAGGAATCTACAGTATGGACGGGCGATGAAAATTCCGGAAAGGAGCAACACTCCGGCAAACAGAAACATGCCGAAGGTCGCGTCGAAACGAAAGATGCCCACAAAAGGGTCGTACCGGCAGATGATAAAGTCGGTCTTTGTTGCCGCATACAACACAGCCAGGGCCAGATATATATAAGGAATGACGCCAAGGACAGCATTCAGTTGCGGGCCGATTTTTTGCGGACGCCAGGAGATCAGGTCCTGGAAAGCTCCGAAAGGACATACTCCCGCACAGAAAGTTCTGCCAAATGCCAGAGTGAAGACCAGCGGGGCCATGAAAAAAGCGAGAACTGTCCAGGGAATGATGTAAGATCCGGAGGAGAGAGCCAGGGTTACATTCTGGATGGCCCCGATCGAACAAACACACCCTTCCCGGTAAAAACCGAAATAGGCCAATGAAAAAACGGATATCCAGAAGACCAGGTTTCGGGAGCGCCGTTTCAGCACTGCCCAGGTGACTAACGACAATGCCATCAGCAGGACAGCAACATCCATCACCTCGAGGATTTCAGCCCGTGGAGTGGGAAGCAGCGTTTCAGGTGTGATATATCCCGATTCAAATTCGGGCTTTGGAAAGCGTTGGATCGCATAGGTAGAGGCCATTTGCCATGCAAACAGGAGGGTCAGAACCGCTAGTGCTATGCCTTTTTTCACCGGCTTTCGTTTTCTATGTGATGTCCGGTTTTTCTTTCCCAAATCCATTGAGCAGATAGGGTTTGTCTGCCGGAACCCTCGAGTAGGCATCCGACGGACAGTTACGTGCAATAGCACATTCATTGCAGTTGTCGCAAAGGTTTTGCCTCACCTGAAGCTGAAGTGAACCATTTCCGAAGGCATCACATCCTTTCACGCATTTCCCGCAGCCAATGCACAGATCTTCCTCAATGGTATACTGAAAAAACGGGTCTTCAATGAAGGTGCGTTTGATCGCTTTCGTAGGACAAAGCTGGTGTTCGGCGGCTGTATCCAGTATTTTAGTCTCCGGCAGGAAGTAGCCTCCGCAGAGGTCGCAATAGCCGCACATGGCATACACATGAACGCATTTAACGGCCGAGGGAGATTTCACACAGCTGTTGGCACACCTGCCGCATTGGGTGCATTTGGAAGGGTCGAGCTGCCATACAAACTCATCTCCTCCCGCTTTCGTGGCAACGAGCGTGGCGATACCGCCCAGTCCGACAGCAATGGAAATTTGTACCCCATTCCTGATGAATGTACGCCGGCCGACCGTTTTATCTTTTCCGCCCTCGTGCATATTACTTGCTTGCCCCTTTCTTTGATTCATATTCCCGATACGATTTGGCAGCCGGAAGTCCGCATTGCTCTGTTTTCCCACAAAGGGTGCATGTAAAATCCAGGGAACAACTCTCTTCTGTCTCCTCTTTCAAAATGAGATATCCGCCAGTAACAGCCAGTCCGGCTCCGATCAGCCCCTGCATAAGGGTGGTAAGGAACCTTCGCCTGGGAAGCCTCTTCCCCATCTCCTGATTACCTGTTTCCATCGCTTTCATCTTCTTTATGAACAAATATTCTCACCTGGCTTCTCCATGGATCCAGCAAGATGATCCGGCCGTTTGGATCTAATGCCAGATCCATCCCGCGGGTTCCTTCGTCAAACTGGTTGGGTGCGGCTACCAGGCAGCTGAATTCCCCTGATGGCAGATAGACCTTCACACGTTCTATTCCCTTTTCGCTGGTTACAAATGAGCCATCGGAGAGGATAACAAAATGAGATGGGTTGCAGCATCCGCAGAAGCCCTCCACTTCCATGGATGGTTGCCCCCATGTAGAGATCAGGGTACCGTCGGGACGGAAAGCCTCAAACAGGTGGCGGCCTGAATTCACCACCCATAACTCACCATCACGGCCCAATCCCAGGTCAAAGTACGGACTGGGAATCACGAATCCGGGGATGCCTGCAAGGGAATCCTTTTCACCGATCCGGTTAATCAGTTCGCCTTTCATGTTAAAACGGTAGACGATTTTTTCTCCGGCATCAGCAATAAACACATCGGTTCCATCTGTAGCCACACTGGTTAAGATAGATTTTTCACTCACCGGTTTCCACCGGTTAATAATCTCCCCCTGAGGACTCATAAATTCAAGATGGTCCTCCATGCCCAACAGGATTGTTCCATCCGGAGAGATCGTTATGCAGTATGCGGTATCCTGGAAAGGGAATGTTGAGAGCAGTTCGCCTTCCGGAGAAAAAACCTCCACGATATCGGCCCCTGTTACATAGATCCGGCCGGCCGGATCGGTGGCAATCCCATAAACTTCAGATAATCCGATTGAGAACTGCTGGACTTCATTATAGTGAATGAGGGCGGAATCACTCTTTCGAAGTTCTGCCAAACCATAATCGTAGGGATTGGTACTTCGATCACTTTCGGAAAAGAAGAGATCATATACCATGTAGCCGATCACTGCCAGAAGCAGGACAAGCGAGGCAATCAGAATCATTCGTTGTTTCATGGTCGGGTTGTTATACTATTTTCTGATGTCAATACAAACCAATTGTTTCGAATCCCGCATCAGCAGGTATCCCCCTGTAATTGCAATCGGGCCCCAGGAGTCCTGTCCTTCGATAATTTGTTTCCGGTCAAGCACCGTGAACTTACTGGTCGACAGTTTCGCAATGGTCAGCTCACCATCATCATTCAGGATGAAGAATTTTCCGTCGGCTATGATGTACGGGCCCAGGCCAAACCGATCCGTCTTCCCGCTTCGCATCACCACTTTTTGGCAGTCATCCGGATGAAACGAGACAAATTCATTTCGCAATCCCCCACCATCTTTCGGCATGATAGCCAGGAGATAACCCTTGTAATAAATGGGTGTCTGCTGTTCGGATGCCAGTCCTTCGGCTGGCTTATATTTCTGGACGATCTCAGCTGAAAATTTGCCCTGCTGCTCTTTCACCTGCATCACTAATCCCCCATACCCGTAGCCGGCCGTGAGAAATATCCTTCCTTTGTCGAGGATCACGGGCGAAGGAGCTACTACCGAAGGTGAAAACTCCAGGTTCTCCCAGAGGATCTCTCCCCGGTCATCGCCTTCGGCCGAAATTCCGCATACGCCTCCAATGGCAGGGTAGATATACATCTTCTTCCCCTTGAACGTCATCGGCATCACTGAAGCATGAGACATCTTCCATCCGTTTGGATTGGCTGTTTCCCAGGCAATTGTCCCTGTTTTACAATCCACTCCAATCATCAGGGAGGATCCTCCAACGGCAATGATTGCGGTGTGGTCAACAATCAGCGGACACTGGCCGGTATACCAGAACGGAACCTCCACGCCATACTCTTTTTCAAGGTCGATCCCCCATAGCAGGTCACCGGTCAGTCTGTCCACGCACATCACCTGACAGCGGGGTCCGATGGTAACAACATAATTTTCGGTAACCGACGGAACCGTTCGGGAGAGCCCGTGGTTTCTCTTCAGGTGCACGTTGTACGAACGGCGCCAGAGTTCTTTACCGGTCTTGAGTGAGAGGCAGCGAAGAACATCCCTTTTCTGTGTTTCGTTGTAATCCAGCAGATAGAGTTTCCCATCGTAAACTGCCGGGGCAGCGTGACCCTCTCCAAGTTCCAGGGTCCACAAAATCTTAGGTTCTGAATCTCCCCACGAATCAATTAATGGAATCCGTTCCTTGCTGATGTTATCCAGATCGGCTCCCCGGAAACGTGGCCAGCGTGTACCCGGTATAGGTTCGGCCGTTCCGGTGTATTCAAAGAACTCCCCGATGTTGATCACCTCAGTTACCTTGTCTTTGTCAGTACGGTTATCCATCCCGGGAACGGCCAGGGTAACGGACTCCACCGGATTGTACAATAGCCACCACAGAAGTATTCCGGCAGCCACCACGACAAACACAAAAGGAAAATATTTTATCAGGTGTTTTTTCGCTACTGTCACATCACAAAGATAATGGCTTTTGGTTAGTCCTCAGCGACATCATACGCCATCAGGGCGTCACCGTGACGGATGTAAAGGATTCCGTCAACAATTGCGGGATGAGCCCAATGCTGGGCTTCGCCATAAGGAATCTCAAACGAACTTATTTTTGTGAATCCGTCTGAAGTGGGTTTTACCAGTGCCAATTCGCCCACGTCGCTGTAACAATAGAGCATTCCATCGGCCCAGATGGTGGTACCTCTTCCCATCATTTTTTCTCCGTGGATGTCATCTCCTGTATTCCAGTCGACACAATACCACCCCTTATTCGAATCATCTGATCCGTAAATTTTATCGCCAAGAACGACAAAACCACCCATCCGGTTATCGATCGAAGTGTTTCGCCACATCTCCTGTTTGGCTGAACCATCGGCGGCCAGTTTTAGTTGTACACCTCCTTGTCCGTATCCTGAAACACAATAGAGATACCCATCCTGAAAATAGGGTGTGTTGGCATGTACTGACCATTTATTGGGTTGGGGATGCGACCAGAGCAATTTTCCATTTTCCGTATCAATACCGAGGATCGAGTTGGCTGTTTGTGTCACCAAAAGGGTTCGTTTAGGAAGTTTAACCAGCAGGGGTGAGCAGTAGGCACTGACCTCTCCCAAACCGGCACAGGACCAGATCAGTTTTCCGGTATTTCGGTTAAGTGCGATGACATTGTTCTCTTTCCCTCCGGGTGTACAGAAAAGGACATCCCCATCAATGAGCAGGTTCTCAGTTACACCCCATTTGTTGTTAACCCCGTCATAATCCGTGAAAATATCGATCTCCCAAAGTTTTTTTCCATCATTGGCATCCATACAGAAAAGCTTCCCGAAAGCGCTCATCATATATAACTTTCCTTCCACAAACAGTGGTGTAGCGCGTGTTCCCGGCCAACTCTCCACCCAATCGGGTCCGTAAGGCACTTTCCAGAGAAGTTTTCCATCTGGAGAAAAACAAAGAATATAGCCAACGTCTCCTGTCGTGCCGGCTGTATATATTTTATCCTTGGTCACAACGGCAGAGGCATGACCGTCACCGAGACCGTCAGCGTGCCAGAGAAGTGTGGGTCCCGAATCAGGCCAGGATGTCATCAAACCGGTCGACGGGTATTTTCCATCACGGTCAGGGCCGCGCCATTGTACGATTTCCTGAGAGATGACAAGATTGCCTAGAATCAAGAAAACTCCGAAAATTGATACGAACTTTTTTACCATTGTGTTCTGTTTTAATGTTAAATGAAACGCTTGACTTTGTTTTTGTATTCTATCCAATCGGCCCCAAACCGCTTTTCAAGAAATTGTTCCTCTCCCAGGATTAATATAACGTGTACTCCAATACAATAGAGAGAGATCAAGATATTTGGAAGTAGTGGAAAAAAAATCGCCGAGGCTGTATTAACAAGAAACAGACCCATGTAAAGCGGATTTCTGGTAAAACGGAACAGCCCGTTTGTAATAAGACGTGTTTTTTCCTCCGGTAATCCATATTTCAGGGATTCATTCAGGGTAAAGAAAGAAAGGAGAAGAATCACGGAGCCGGCAGTTAATATTCCTGTTCCCAGCCATGCCATCCAACCGGGGATTTGCACACCACCGAAGGAAGGCATCAGGGCTTTGCAGAGAAGGAGTCCGATGCTCGCAAAAATGGCAAGTTTCCCTGAATAAAAAAGGAATGGATTTGCAGATGGCTTGCCAACCAGACTTCCCCCTTTAAGCACTATCCGAAGAAAAGCGATGATCATGCCAATCCCCAGGAATGTTAGTACAGCAACAACGATTATGTTTGGAAGAGGGATCATTTTCAGTCGGTTAGTGATTTTTCCCGGCAAAGAATGAGAGGTTGAGCGAGTAGCCGACATCCCCCCCTACGGAGATTGTTTTCCCAACTACATAATCATCTCTCATCACGTCGCTCAACCCCTGGTAGTAGTTTATTTTCGCGATTATTGAGCCGGGGCCCAGTTTGTAAGTGACTCCCGCCTCAATGGCTATCTCGAAATCAACCGTGTTGAACCGTGCAAAAGGGGTCATGGAATTGGCAGCCCGGAATGGTGCCTGTTCTGCAATATTGAGATATCCTACAGCAAAATCGACTTTCGGCCCAACGCCGGCGAAGATCCCGAACTTGCTATCCCTGAACGTGTAATGGTATTTCAGCAAAAGTGACCATCCGATGTAATGCTGGTTTGCCTTATAGGAATAAAAATCATTCAGTGTATCGATGAAGTTGATGTTTGACATCCCCATCTCCTGGTAATGTATCCCTGTGGAAAAGAAAAACCGGTTCCCAAGATCAATGTCTGCATTGAGTGAAACATGAAAAGAGCTTCGGTTTGGATCGATTGAAACGTAATCGAGAAAGTAGTAGTTGTTTTCGGGGCGCTTGTATTCGGCCACACTGGTATGTGTATAAATATAGCCTGCGGCCAGGCTGAAGCTGTTCTGGGCCTGGAGTGATCCAACAAAACCGGCAATAATGATCACGAATAGAAATCTTTTCATTCAATCGTAGTTTAATATGTGCATACAAAAATAGAATTTTTTACTGATTGTCTCTGATCATGTTTGTATTGAGTCATCTGAAAATTGTTAATTTTATAACATTAATCCTGTATCTATGAAAATCGGGATCCTTTCTGATATCCATGAAGATGTAAACTCTCTCTCACAGGCTTTGAGAATGTTGGAGAATGAGCGTTGTGATCAGGTGATCTCCCTTGGTGATATTGTTGGGTATGACGACGGCTACTATGGAACTAGCAGAATCCAGGATGCGAATGAATGCATCCGGTTGGTGAAGGAGAACTGTTCTCTTTCTTTAATCGGTAATCACGATCTTTTTGCTATTAAAAAACTTCCTGAGTTCAATGTCCGGTTCGATTATCCGGCTAACTGGTATTCCTTATCCCTGGCTGAAAGACAAAGAATCGGAAGGGGAAAACTTTGGGACTACTCACACGCTGAAGATCAGGCTCAACTTTCAGACATTTCGCGTGAATACCTCTCAGGGCTACCTGAGTTTGTCGTGACAGAGTTCAGTGGAATTAAGATTCTTTTTTCTCATCATCTCTACCCTGATCTGAACGGCTCATTGCGAAAGATGCCAATATGGCCATCTGACATCTGGCCTCATTTAAAATGGATGAAACGAAACAATTGTCACACCTCTATCACCGGCCATACCCATGTTGAGGGTACCATAACAGGAAACTGGTTTCATCTTCACACCACTTTGGAGACCAATTTCTTCATTGGAACCAACCGGAGCTGGCTAACCTGTTTACCGGTTACACAGGGTGGCGTATCATCCGGATGTATGATATTCATACCTGAAACAGGGGAGGTTACAATTCACCATATATAAACAGTAAACAAGTCATGAAACGTCATCTTTCTTTTCGCTGGAGATTTGTTTTGCGAATCATCTTTCCTGTTGCAGCAGCGATCATCCTTTTTGTTACCGCATTCTATGCCGTGATCCTTCCTGCCTATGAACGCAGTATCATGGATCGGAAAGCGGAGATGATCCATGAGTTGACCAACTCCGCATGGAGTGTCCTTCAAAAATATTACCAGGATGAACTGGATGGGAATCTTTCTGAATTGGAAGCAATGGACGAGGCTGCTTCCCGGATCGAATATCTGCGATACGGAACTGAAGGAAAAGATTATTTCTGGATCACGGATCTACATCCCTTGATGGTGATGCACCCATACCGGAAAGATTTGAATGGAAAAGAGTTAAACCGTTTCGAAGATCCGAAGGGAAAGCGAATGTTTGTCGAGATGGTAGATACTGCCATGAACTCGATTAATGGGGAAGGATTTGTGGAATATATGTGGCAATGGAAAGATGATAGTACCCAGATCGTTCCAAAACTATCCTTTGTCAAGTTGTTCAAACCCTGGGGATGGGTCATTGGAACGGGGATCTATCTGGATGATGTAGAAGAAGAGATTGCCAATCTGGAGCAAGGCCTGCTTACACTTGTTTTGGTGATCACCCTTATTCTTGCCGTATTAATGGGAATTGTAGCTCTTCAGAGTTTTCGGATCGAGCAGAAAAGAATGAAGGCAGAGGAAGAAATTAAACGTTCTGAGGAAAAATACAGGACCCTGGTTGCGGCATCTACCGATGGTACGTTAATGCTTTTAGACGGAGAGGTTGTTTACGCCAATAAAATTATCCAGGATCTGTCTGGTTTTACTGAGCAGGAACTTGTAGAGAAGGGCTTATCGGCACTGTTCCGGAAACCCTATTTGAAAACCGTCATCGATACGATGAACGACACTACGATTGAATCGGGGAAGGCTGGTAGTATAGAAATCCCGTTGGTAACAAAATCGGGTGATCTGCCTGAAGTAGAGGTGATCATCTCTTTGATGCCACTGGGAAATGATTTCGTTCATGTAGTCCAGTTGAAAACGCTGAGTGAGGACAAACGTAAAATCCGGCTACAGGAGAACCTCCATGCAGATCTTCAAACATCGATTCTCTTTATGAGCCAACCGGTTGGCCAATTCCCGCAAAATCTTCTTCACTGTGGACTCAATCACTCCATTCTGAATGCTGCCAGGGAGATGACAGAAAAAGGATATGATGCGATTCTGATTTGCGCAGCGGACGGTACCCCTGTTGGAATTGTCACAGATGAAGATATCAGGAAGCGGAGTATCGTTGAGGGTATTACACCGGATCAACCGGTTTCGCGTATTATGAGTACTCCCCTGGTGACAATTTCCGAGAGGGGGATGCTCTATGAGGCGATCTCACTGATGCAGGAAGGTGAGATCAGTCATTTAGGTGTACGAAATCAAGAGGGGACCATTGTAAGTATAGTAAGTAATCAGGACTTACTCCAGGTACATCAATACTCTGTTTCGATGTTAAAACAACAGATCGAGAAGTCTGAAACCTGGCAATCCTCGGCACAAATCGGGAAACGGATCCCGAAGTTAACGGCAACCCTTCTTCACGCTGGATCAGATGCGAATAACCTTGTACGTTTTACGGCTACTCTCTTTGATGCATTGGTCCAGAAATTTATTCAGTTAGCCCTGGATCAACTCGGACAACCACCAGTTCCCTTCACATACATCGTACTTGGTAGTGCAGGGAGAGAAGAGCAGACCCTGGCAACGGATCAGGATAATGCAATCATCTTTGCAGAGGTTCAGGCTGATAAGGTGATAGAGGTTCAGGGATGGTTTCTCAAATTAGGTGAACTGGTAAGTAAGTGGTTAGATGAAGCTGGATATCCATACTGTAAAGGGAAGATCATGGCCAGCAACCCGCAATGGTGCCAACCTCTGAGCCAGTGGAAAACGTACTTCACCAACTGGATATCCTCCTCCGAACCTCAGGATTTATTGGATATCAATATCTTTTTTGATTTTCGCCAGGTTTATGGAGAGAGAACGTTTTGCAGCGACCTGCACCAGCATATCCGGGCTGTGATAAACAAACATCCGGCATTTTTCATCTACATGACAGGGAATATTCAGAAACTAAGACCACCATTAGGCATTTTTGGAAATATCATTGTGGGGTCGTCTAAAAACCAGCCTCAAGCATTTGACATCAAGGAAGCGATGCTTCCATTGGTGGATATGGCACGAATCTATTCGTTGAAAGAGGGAATCAGGGAGACGAGTACATTGAGCAGGTTGGATCGGTTGTATCGACTCGGCATCTTCAATGAGAACCAGTTTGATATCCGTAGAGAGGCATTTAAACTCCTGATGCTGATGCGTTTCAAACATCAGGCAGATCAGATATCCGGTGGGAGAGTGCCTGATAATTTTATCAATCCTGAGTCTGTTTCAACTGTTGAGCAAGCCATGTTAAAAAAGATCTTCGGTCAGATATCTGATTTCATCAGCAAGCTCGTTATGGATTTTAAAGGGGTGATGATGTAGTACGCATGATTATTACTGTTTAATTTTTAACAGGTTAATCCAATTCTCTATTGTCAGAGAACTATTTATTAATATCTTTGGAACCAAATTATAACCACAAAAAGGAGGACATATGCTTCATGAACCAGCAATACCGGTCGAAAAAGACCATGCCATTGCAAAAAAGACAAAACTCGGAGTAATTCTATTTTTCGTGTATACTTTTATTTACGCAGGTTTTGTTGTTATTGGATTAACTGATCCCGAATTAATGGGATTAGAAGTTATAGGTGGTCAAAATTTGGCTATCGTATATGGTTTTGGACTAATCCTCCTTGCAATCATAATGGGGTTTATCTACAATTATTTTTGCACCAGATTTGAAGACAAAATGAATAATAACTCAACTACCTAAAACCAACGATTATGATCTATGAAGTTTCAAATCTAGCAATTGTAATTTTTCTTTTTATCGTTGCTTTCGTTTTAGGACTTTCCTTTTATTTCGCCCGAAAAACAAAATCGTCGAAAAGCTATTATGCTGCCGGAGGAAATATTCACTGGGGAGTTAACGGAATTGCATTCGCTGGTGACTATTTATCAGCAGCCTCATTCCTGGGTATTTGTGGAATGATCGCTTTCTCAGGATATGATGGATTTCTCTACTCAATTGGATTTCTTGCTGGTTGGGTGGTTGCATTATTCCTGGTTGCCGAACCGCTAAAAAGACTTGGAAAGTACACGTTTGCTGATGCCTTGGATGCAAAATTCAATTCAAAATCTATCAAACTTGCTGCAGCCATCAGCACACTCATCGTTTCTGTCTTTTATTTAATCCCTCAAATGGTGGGAGCTGGCGATCTGGTGGTTCCCTTGCTAGGGTTACCTCACTGGATGGGAGTGGTAATTGTTGGTTCGATCGTAATATTTATTGTTGCTACAGCCGGTATGACCTCCACCACTTATGTCCAATTTATTAAAGGCGGGTTGCTTGTGATTTTTTCAACGATTCTTACGATTTATGTTCTAAAAAATGGCTTGACCCTAACCCCGGAGAATTATCATAAGTTCGCTGAAATAGAGGCTGTTGTGACAAATGATACCGTTGTCACCATTCCTGATTCCACCTATCATGTCGAAGCTACGGTAGTGACAGGTAAAATGGTTTTTGTCAAACTGAATACCCAAGAGTTTTCACCATGGTTCAAAGTTAATACACACGATGACCGTACTACGCTTGAAGAGGTGCTTTCAACAACAGTTACAGCCGATGGTGAGAAATTGTTCAACGGCGCCCCGCAATCGGCCGGAAAATTCTTCCAGGTCGGCCACTTGAGTAAAATTATTGTTGACGGCAAGGAGGTGGACAAAACAGGCCCTGTTGGTCCATTTGAGTTTATCAAAACACTGGAAAACAGTGAAGTTGTTCGGTTTGCCAAAAAATCATTTGAAAGCGAAGGAGATGCCATAACCGTTTGGTATCAAAATCCTACATCCGGAAAAAGTGTGATGGAACCTGGTCTTAAATACAAATTATCAAAAGCTTCAGGTGCAACGATCTGGGATAAACTGAACTTTCTATCACTGATGCTGGCCTTATTTTTAGGAACCTCGGCATTGCCTCACATCCTGATCAGATATTATACTGTACCCAACCAGCGAGCCGCCCGAAAATCCACCATCGTTGCGATTGCCGCCATCGGGTTCTTTTATATGTTGACCCTGTTTATGGGGCTTGGCGCAATGATCAATGGGGTAATAGATGTAGAGAGCAGCAATATGTCGGGACCACTTCTGGCCAAAGTATTTGGTGTAAGTCTTTTTGCAATCATCTCCGCCATCGCCTTTGCCACGGTCCTTGGTACCGTTAGCGGACTTATTATTGCTTCATCCGGTGCCATTGCTCATGACTTTATTGACAACTACCTGCAAGTTAAGATGACTGATAAAGGCAAGGTAAAGGCAGGGAAATTTGCTGCGTTTTCGGTAGGTATTTTCGCCATTCTATTAGGAATATTATTTAAAGGGATGAATGTGTCATTCCTTGTTGGTCTGGCTTTTGCAGTTGCTGCATCCGCAAACCTGCCGGCCATATTATTCCTCCTTTTCTGGAAGAAAACCACGGCAAAAGGAATCGCCTGGTCAGTTATTGTGGGAATTGTATCTTCTATCGGTATAATTCTGTTTGCTCCATCAATGTGGGAAAGATATGGTCTTATTGCTAAAAATGCTCCCGTTCCTTTTGATAATCCCGGAATTATCTCTATCCCTTTAGCAGTAATAACACTGATTGTTATTTCTCTGCTAACTCAAAAAGATAACTCAACGAAAGATTTCGACAGAAATTAGTTGATCCATTTCTTCCATTAAGCGAAAGCCAGCTTGTTTGTTCTATACAGGCTGGCTTTCTTCTTTTCCTTATATTTACATCAAATAAACCAGTTTCCCACCCATGAAGCGTATTTACAAAACCTCTCTTTGGGTAATCGGAGTTCTCGTTGGATTATTTTTAATCCTCCTTCTGATTGTCCCGCCAGTAACCCGGTATGTCATTGAAAACAACAGTGAAGCCTGGATCGGAAGAAAAACTAAGATCGAAAAGATCAGGATCAATTTACTTACCGGAAGTGTCGATGTAAAAGAACTTAAGATCTTTGAGGCAAACGGAGACACTGTTTTTTTTCGTGTGCAAAGATTCATGGCAGATGTCAATCTCTGGAATCTTTTCCGTGGTGTTTACCACGTTGAACACCTCAGGATTGAGGATCCGTTTGTCCGGATCATTCAACAGGGCGACTCCCTCAATTTTTCGGATATCATGAAACGGTTTTCTTCAGATTCCTTCTCAAAGGCTGCTGACACTACCGTGAAAAAAAACGTGAAGTACAGAATTGATCACTTCTCCCTATCTGGTGGTAAGTTTCAGTATATGAACAACGACTTCGGGGCCAACATTGAAGTCGTTGATATGACATTGGAGGTGCCTGCATTGAAATGGGATGACCCGGAACTGAAACTCAACTATAGCCTCTCCCTGGCATCAGGAGGAGATGTAGAGGGCACTTTTCATCTGAACCAGGAAACGTTGGGTTATACTGAACAGCTGACGGCTGACAGCTTGCAAATCTCTTTCATCCTTCCTTACCTGAAACCCTATCTAAAGATCAAGCAGCTGGATGGGACATGCTCGCTAACCATGACGATCGATGGGAATATGAATGATCCGTACAGGTCGGTCATGCGGGGAGAGGTGGATCTCCGTGATTTTGACCTGATGGGATCCAAGGAGCAAAAAGAGCTTGCATTTGACCATTTCAGCATCGGTTTGGACTCTATAAATACCTTTCAGGGATTTGCGAATATCGGAGATGTTTTGCTGGACGGTTTGTTGGTAAGAGAGGAACGGTATGATAGTATCGACTCCTTTTCACAGTTGATCATCCGAAATCTCGATGGGTATACACCTGATGGCAAAGCCCCGGATTCAGCGTTTGTAATCGCCAGTAAATCAAACCCGGTTATATTGTTGGTCGATTTTATCAAGAAAATGCAGGAGGTGGTGGTTATTGATTCTTTTACAGTCAATGAACTTTCTGTTAAAAACGGGGTCTTTCATTATTCTGATTATACGTTGCTTGAACCCGAGAACCTTACCATTGAAGATCTTACTCTGACGATCACCGACATTAACTCTTCGAATTGTAACACAAAGGGAACGTTCCGTGCAAACGTTGAAAGCACTGGATATATTCATGCCAATTTCACATTTTGTCCATTTAAACCATATGATTTTGAAGCCACTTACCAATTGAAAAACATCGAGGTTGTTCACTACAACCAGTATTCGATCTTTTATACCGATTACCCGTTTAAAGAGGGAACCCTATACTACAACGGATCCATCTCTTCAAAAAACAACGTAATGAAGATGAACAACAACATCTTCATCAAGAAAATATACCTCGGGAAGAAGGTAGACAATGAAGTGGGTATGCATTTGCCTATGAAGCTAATCCTGGCTATTGTCAGGGATAAGGAGGGAAATGTTTTCCTGGATATTCCCATTTCCGGAGATTTGAAAAACCCGAAAATGAATTACTGGAAGTTGATCGGTCAGGCTTTGGGTAACTTCTTTCGTAAGATTTTTACTTCGCCCTCTCGTCAGCTTGCCAAAGAATATGGAGAAAATGAGCAGTTTTTCAAAGATCTCTGTTTTGATAAAGACCAGGAGACGTTAAATAGCCATCAAAAACACCAGCTTGATAAACTAACCCAGGTACTCACAGAAAAGCCTCAACTAGTCATTGATTTCCGGCATCTTGCCTATTCTGAAAAAGCTGACTCTGCGCATCAATATATCATGGCTCACCGTTTCAAAAAATGGAGTAGGCTAATCAGTGATTACCTGACTCCTTTTCTGGATGATCCAGTCAATCGGTTTACCTTTTCAGTTAAAGAGAAGAGTTCGGGGAATGAGTCCTCCAAAAAAAGTGAGAAAAAGGCTCTTTGCTATGAACTCGGTTATAGTGTCCGGAAATAAAAAACGAATTAATACCTAAAGAATGCTTTCCGATAACACAACCCTGATCAACCAGATTCTGGATGATATTAAGCAGATCCATGGGTTTGATTTCTCAGGGTATCATCCTGCCATGCTTGAACGGAGGATCACCAACCGGCTCTTTGCTACAGGGAATTTGCAGTTGCATGCGTATGCCGAACTTCTGCATCACGACCCGAAAGAGATGGATCATCTGTTGGATACACTGACCATCAATGTCAGTCGTTTTTTTCGCGATTCGTTTACCTTTGAGTGTATCTCAAACCTTGTCATCCCTGAAATCTGTCAGCGAAAATTAAAAAAAGGGGATCCCACCCTTCGAATCTGGTCTGCAGGATGTGCTTCCGGTGAGGAGGCTTATACGATAGGGATCATAGCAAAAGAGGTGACCGGAAAGTTAGACGTGCCTATCGACCTTCATATTTTTGCTACTGACATTGACCAGAATATCCTGAAGAAAGCCCGGCAAGGGGTGTTTTCAGCAGAGAGTTTTTCTGAAACAAAAATGGGGATCATCGAAAAATATTTCACAAAAAACAATGATCGTTTCGAAATTCATGCTGAAATCAGGGAGTTGATCCAATTTTCGAACCAGGATCTGTTGGATGAAAAACAGGCCATCCCACAGGAAAGCGTATTTGCTGATTTTGATCTTGTACTATGTCGAAACGTACTCATATACTTTAACAAAGAGGTTCAGCTGAAGATCTTTAACAACCTCTATCGATCGTTAAGTTCGGATGGGCTCCTGGTTTTAGGTGAGGCTGAAATTCCTGTTAGTTCATACAAAAGCAGGTTTCGATCCGAAAGTACCTGTTGCAAAATTTATCGGAAAATCTGAATGAAAACAACAATCATATGATGAAGTTCAACAGGTTAAAATCGCGAATCACCTTCTGGTTCCTTGTAATCGGGTTGTTTCCCGTTGTTTTGGCTGTTTCTGTAATTTACGTTCAGCGAATCCATTCCATCCACGAAAGAAGCTACGAGAAATTAACCACGATCCGTGACCTTAAAATGGAACGGTTGAATAACTGGATCTTCGAACGGGAAGGAGATCTGAAAACTGCTTCGGCCGACAAAGAATTAGAGGATATTGTTTATCTGAAAGGGTTATCGTTACTTGAAAAGAGACAACATCCGGCATATCAAATTATCCACCGAATCCTGAACAGGTACCTGGATCAATATAAGGCATATGATGAACTTTTTATCCTTGATCCGGTTACCGGCGCCGTGGTTGTATCATCCAACCAGCAATCAGATGGAGATATCAAAAAAATGGAAGAGTACTTCACCATGGCCCTTTCAACAAGGAATCTGTACATCCAGGATATCTATTATTCCAAAACCCTGAATCACTTAACCATGGCATTTTCTATTCCGATATTCAACCCTGAAAAAGAGATTATTGGGATCATGGTGGCAAGGGTGAATCTGGATGAATCGCTCTATCCGTTGCTCCTTGACCGTGTTGGTTTGGGTGAAACAGGAGAGACACTCATCGTTGATGAAAAGGGGCTGGCATTGAATGAGCTCCGCTGGTATGAGAACGCCCCGTTGAACTTATATATCACAGCAGCCCCGGCGATGAAAGCTGCCGCCGGGGAGACCGGGATCATCGAAACCGGAGATTACCGAAACAAGCAGGTACTGGCAGCCTATGGGTATATTTCCAAAACCGGATGGGGATTTGTTTGCAAGCAGGATATTTCAGAGGTCAATGCTCCCATCAATCCCATGCTAACCAATTTCCTGATTATTCTACTGGTCTCTTTCATCGTTGTATTCCTGAGTTCCAGGATCGTTGCCCGTTCATTGACTCAGCCCATTGCTCAAATGAAAGATGTTGCGGTCCGCATTTCGGAAGGAGATCTGTCCGCCAGAAATGAGAAAATTACGGCAGATGAGCTGGGTGTTATGGCTACTGCTTTCAATTATATGGCAGATGCAATTTCGAAACGATTTAAGGTTAAGGATGCTGTTTCAGAAATCTCAGGAGCAATTGTAAAAGCAATGGATATCAATAACTATGCACATTCCCTGCTGGTAGCCTTTGCTGATCAACTCAATGCCAATTTAGCGGTATTTTATGTGTTGAATGAACAGGCCGGCCAATTTGAACACTTCTGCTCCATCGGTGCCATTGAGAAGATGCTAACGCCATTCCGTGCCGATAATCCGGAGGGTGAGATGGGATTGGCGGTTTCTACGAAACAAATCCAGTACATTCAATCACTACCATACGACACCATGTTCTCTTTCAGGACATCAGCAGGAAATATCAACCCGAAAGAGCTGATTACAATCCCATTGGTTATAGACGATACTGTTATCGCCCTGATCTCCATTGCCAGCCTCCATCCCTTCCCTCCCGAATCTATCGAAATTGTTAAAGAGGCGATGCCCGAGATCAATGCCACTTACGCAAACATGATGGCGAATGAACGGACCCGCGTTCTGGCTGAAGACCTTAAAGAGATGAACTGGAAGCTTAAATCGCAATCAGAGGAGTTGCAGTCACAATCGGAAGAGCTGCATATGACATCGGAAGAGCTGCAGGAGCAAAACATGCAACTTGAGATCCAAAGCAAGGAGGTAGAGGAGGCCAACCGGTTAAAAAGCGAATTCCTGGCCAACATGAGTCACGAGCTCAGAACCCCGCTGAACTCTATTCTTACTCTCTCGCGAGTATTGATACGACAAGCTAAAGAGAAGCTGGATGACGAAGAGAACAACTACCTCGAGATCGTTGAACGAAACGGAAAACAGCTGCTTAACCTCATCAATGATATTCTTGACTTATCAAAAATTGAAGCTGGTAGGCTTGTCCTCTCCATTGCCCCAGTCAACCTGAAAAATATCCTGACCTCCATCAAAGAGAGCCTGAATCCGCTGGCTGCTGAAAAAGACCTTAAAATCACCCTGAATGCACCACGCAACCTTCCTAAAATACAAACTGATGAAAACCGGTTGATTCAGGTCCTGTCTAACATCATTGGAAATTCTGTGAAATTCACCAACCAGGGTGGAATTGATATTGATCTTTCTTACAATTCCAGAGAAGTACAAATAGATATCAGTGATACCGGCGTAGGTATTCCAGACGAAGAGCTTTCAACTATCTTTGATGAATTCACTCAGGTCGACGGATCCTCAACCAGGCAGTTTTCGGGAACTGGCCTCGGCCTTGCCATTGTCGACAAGCTGGTTTCTGCTTTGGAGGGTGAAATCCGTGTAACCAGTAAAGTGGGTGAAGGGACCGTGTTTACAGTCATACTTCCCATTCATTGGCCCGGAGGCAATCTATTCGAAAACGATCCGAATAATTCTTCAGCGCCAAAAAAATTTAAGAAGCTTAGAAAAAAAAGAAGTCATGATATAGCGCCAACGATCCTTATTGTGGAAGATAACACTGTTGTCATCTCACAGATGAAGCAGATCCTCTCGCGGGAAGGATTCTCCGTTGCCATTGCTGAAGGAGGTGAACAGGCAATTAATTACATGAGGGAACAGGTCCCGGATGGGATTATCCTGGATCTGATGATGCCGGGAATGGATGGATTTGAGGTACTGGACCAAATGCGATCAACAGAGGAGACCGCCAATATTCCTGTTCTGATTCTTACGGCAAAAGACCTGACAAAAGAAGACCTGAGCCGGTTACGATCGAATAACATCCAGCAACTGGTCCAAAAAGGGGATATTGACATGAAAGGCCTTCTTAAAAAAATCAGCTTCATGTTGGGAGAACCAGTGGATAATAACGGAGAAGAGAGACCCGGCATTCTACTGATCGAAGATAACCCCGAAGACCTTATTGCCCTCAAATCACTGCTTATCGATGCCAACAACCTCCGGGTGGCAAAGGATGTGAAATCAGGGCTGGAGGAGGCACGCAAATCAACACCGGATCTCATTCTCGTGGACCTCTCTTTACCGAAAGAAGAGTACATCAAAACGATCGAGCGAATCGTTCTTTCGGATGAGGCACAAGGAGCAAAGGTGATTGTAATAACCGCATGGGCAATGAAGGAGGATCAGCAGGCATTTTTGGATACAGGCTGTGATTACCTGATCACAAAACCCATTGATCCCGATGAATTTATTGCCCTGATATAGTATTCCATTTATCACGAATTAGACAAAATATTTGTTTGCATGAAAAAAATATTGGCTATTGATGATCAGAGAGATAACCTGGTCTCGTTTCAAGCGATCGTAAAGAGCTATATGCCTGGTTGTACGATTATAACTTCCCAGTCGGGAAAAGAGGGTATAAAAATTGCACAGAATGAACAGCCGGATGTGATCCTGCTGGATATCATCATGCCCGAAATGAATGGGTACGAAACATGTTCGCGCCTGAAAGCAGATCCCTCAACCCGGCGCATCCCGGTCATCATGATCACAGCCATCAAAACTGACACTGAAAGCAAAGTGAAGGCCCTGGAATCCGGGGCAGATGCTTTTTTAACCAAACCTGTCGATCCTACTGAACTCTCTGCCCAAATCAGTGTTATGCTGAGGATAAAACATGCTGAAGATCAACTCGAAAAAGATAAGCAGAACCTCGAGCAATTGGTTGAAAAGAGAAGTACAGAACTGTTTCATAGCGAGCTTCGATATCGTACGCTAACCTCTTTGGCCCCGGTTGGGGTGTACCAAACTGATAAAGAAGGGAAATGCATCTATGTAAATCAACTATGGCAGGAGATGGCGGGGCTTACTCCCAACGAGGCTGAGGGTGAAGGATGGATAAAAGGAATTCATCCACAGGATCGTAATTTGGTATTTCAAAGCTGGAACCGAATGGTTGAAGAATTTGGAAAATGGGGAGTGGAATATCGGTTTCAAAACAAAGAGGGAAAAACTACCTGGGTATATGGTACGGCAAATAAAACTGTTGACAATCAGGGAGAAGTCACCGGATACATTGGTGTCAATACAGATATCACAGAACTTAAACAAGAACACCAGGCATTAATTGAAAGCGAAAACAAGTTACATACTCTTTTTCATGCAATGACAGATGTTGTATTTGAGATGGATTATGAGGGAACCTACCTCTTTATCGCACCAACATCACCTGAGTTATTGTACATGGTGGAAAAAGATATAATTGGAAAAAGGTTGCACGACATATTTCCTAAACCAGAAGCTGACATTTTTCTTAGCTTCATCCGTGAATGTATAGATGAAAAAAGCACCAAGACTATTGAATATCCTCTTATTATTAATAACAACACTATATGGTTCGAGGGAAAAGCAACTCCAATATCTCAAAAAAGTATTCTATATATTGCACGGGATGTTACACCATGGCGTAAGGCGCAAATAGCTCTAAAGGATAGTGAAGAGAAATACAAATCGTTATTTGAAAAATCAGAAGATGCCGTATTAATAATCAGTGATGAACGGTTTGTTGACTGCAATCAGGCGACTGTAAAAATGCTTCGATATGAAGCCAAGCAAGATCTTTTAAATACTCATCCTTCAGAACTAAGTCCTGAGAAACAGTCTGATGGGAGATCATCTTTTGAAAAAGCTGATGAGATGATGAGTATTGCTTTGAAACGTGGCAGTCATCGATTCGAGTGGGATCACAAAAAAGCTGATGGAGAAGTTTTTCCGGTAGAGGTGTTACTTACTCCCATTCCCAATATAGATGGAAAGACGATTATTCATACTGTATGGCGTGATATTTCCGAGCGAAAAAAAGCTGAAAAAACTCAGCGTATCCTTTACAACATATCAAACGCCACAAACACGTCGGAGAATCTGGATGAATTGTTTCAATTCATTAAGGATGAATTACATCAGATCATCGATACGACAAACTTTTTTATCGGATTATGGGATGGAGAATCCGACACGGTTTCGATCCCCTACATTGTTGATAAAGCCGATCACTTTACTTCATTGCCGATGAAAGGATCGTTGACTGGATATGTCATCAAAAAACAACAATCGCTGCTTGCCACCAAAGAGATATTTGAAAAGCTTGAGCAACAAGGAGAAGCTGAAATAATCGGGACAGATTCAAAAATCTGGTTAGGGGTTCCGATGAAAAGCAAAGGTGTTGTAACCGGAGTAATCGTGCTTCAAAGTTACGATGACGAGAAGGCATTCACTCAGGCAGATGTTGAGGTCCTTGAATTCGTTTCTCAACAGATCAGCCTCTCCATTGAACGGAAAAAGAGAGAGGAAGAGTTGAAAGAAGCCCTGAAAAAGGCTACGGAATCCGATCGGTTGAAGTCTTCTTTCCTGGCAACCATGTCGCACGAATTGCGAACACCCCTCAACGCTGTCATTGGCTTTTCAGATATCATTGATAAGACCTTTTCTTTGGATGAGATCATAAAGATGAATCAGCGTATCAATGTTAGTGGAAAGCACCTTTTAACAATCATTGAAGACATTTTTGATATCTCGCTTATTGAAACCGGGGAGATCAAAATAGATAATGAAAAATTCGATCTTGTTCCGTTTATGCTTGGCATCCATACATTTGTGTTGGCTGAACAAGATGCTCTTAAGAAACAACATCTCGAAGTTACATACCAGCCACCTCAAAACCTTAATGACGTTTTCCTTTTTTCAGATCAGGGAAAGATAAAGCAGATTTTACTGAACCTGCTGAAAAATGCCCTGAAATATACACATGATGGATCTGTCAAGTACGGCTTTATGACGGAGATTCAGGAGGAAAAATCATGGTTGAAATTTTATGTGAAAGACACCGGAATAGGGATATCACAGGATTTGCAACACATGATATTTGAGCCATTTCGTCAGGCCGATGAATCTCATACCCGGGTATACGGTGGAGCAGGACTTGGATTGTCTATCTCTAAAAAGCTAACGAACCTGTTAGGAGGAGAGCTTTGGGTTGAGTCAACAGCAGGGAAAGGATCTACCTTCTTTTTTACTGTTCCGCATGAACAGCCAGAGGTCATTAACCCTGCTAAAGAGTTTAAAGGTACAGGAGGAATTCATTCGTATCCGGGAAAAACTGTTCTCATTGTTGAAGATGAAGACTCAAACTATGAATACCTGAATATTATACTCCACATGGTAGGGATCACCACACTATTTGCCCAAAACGGGCAGGGTGCGATAGACCTTTGTAAAACCAATCCCGCGATCGACCTGGTATTAATGGATGTCAAGATGCCTATGATGAGTGGGTATGAGGCTACCGCTGTGATTAAAAAATATCGCCCTGACCTCCCGGTTATTGCACAAACTGCTCACGCTATCATCGGTGATAAGGCGAAGGCCCTGGAAGCTGGCTGCGATGAATACATTTCAAAACCTATCAATAAAGAAGATCTGTATAAACTTATAGGTAAATATTTTAATTAATAAATTACTTTTACATACGAAAAGAGCAAACCCCAATAATCATGGCACATGTATTAATCATAGATGACGACCAGGTATTCAGATCCTCATTGTCGAAAATGTTTGAAAAAGCAGGCTATATTGCAACAACTGCCAGCGATGGAGAAGAGGGGCTGTCTCTTTTCAGTACTCTTGGTTTTGACCTGGTGATTACGGATATCATCATGCCTGTGATGGAGGGTATTGAAACGATTCTCAAATTGCTGGCTTTAAGTCCTGATTTGCAGATAATTGCTATGTCGGGTGGAGGCAAGGTGGGTGCCGAGGAATACCTGAATACCGCCCGCCTTCTGAGGGTAAATGCCATTCTTAAAAAGCCCTTCTCGTTCAAAGAGCTGCAGGAAGTGCTCGAAAAATTAAAAGCCTAAAGCCCAATTTCTTCTGCAATCGGAAGCATCGACTCGATCGCCAGCGCGGCAAACTCAGGCATTGGAATCCCTATTTTCTCGCACTCTAGAATATTCTCACGACTCACCGATGCGGCAAATGCCTTTTCTTTCATCCGTTTGACGACTGATTTTGATTTCACACTGGCGAGTTTTTTATCCGGATAAACATAGGTAGTGGCAAAGATCAATCCGGTGATGGTCTCTCCGGATGCCAATGCGTGCTGAAATTCAGTGCTTCGCTCTTTTCCGGATGAGCACTCGTTGTGCATCCTGATGGCATCCAGGATGTCAGGATCCACATCAAGGTGTTTCAACAATACTTCCGTCTGAGTCCCGTGAACAGTCGGCTCTGCATTGGTTACCTCTACATCGAGGTCGTGGAGCAAGCCCGCTAAGGCCCATTTTTCTTCATTCCTTCCAAGATGCCTTGCCAACCCCCGCATAACCGCTTCAGAAGCCAGCGAGTGGGCGATCATTTTGTCGTTCTTGATGTAGGTATTTAACAACTCTATGGCTTGCTCACGAGAAATTGACATGGTACGTGTTTTCTAACAAAGATATGATCTTTTTAAAAATGAACCTTGTAACTAATATTCGGCACTACCAGTGCGTCGGTTCGAATAGAAATCTGATTCTTCAGGAGTCGGCCTGGTACCAAGCAATTCATTTGGAAAGATCTCTTCCAGTGAAGCCATTTTCAGAAGCATCCGTCGGGAAGAGGAAAAACAATCTTGCATTCCACTGTCATTGAGATAGTTGTCGAATCTTTCCTTTTTTTTTTGAAAAAAATTTCACTCCAACCTTTTACCTTTTACCCTAAAACCGGATTAATGTCAAAAATTCCACATGAAACGAATTGGATATTATCCGGTTTTGCTGCTAATTGTTTTTTTGTGGCTCCCCGGAGAGATGATGGCGGCTACAATTGTTTCAGCCAAATCGGGAAACTGGGGGAGCGCTGATACCTGGGAAGGAGGCGTTGTCCCGACAAAGAATGATTCTGTTACGATCCTGAGCGGCGATACAGTCATCGTTGAATCCAGCGGGAAAAGCGGCTACACCCTGACAGTCGAGAGCGGGGGTGTGTTGTATGCCAATAATTCCTCCACCGGTTCAAACCCAAGGTATGTTTATATCTATGGTGACATTCTCTGCAACGGTGTTATCGGGAATGGGTCAACCTATGACCTTATCGGCTTTAACATTGAGGGTGATACCTGTGAGATCACGGGATCCGGTGTTTTCGATGCCTCCCGGATCCGGAAATACCTGAACGATTTCGATACCACAACCCTGATCATCCATCGCCTCGTGACACTTCGCATCGGGGGAACAGCTCTGTATAACAACCGATCGGGGACGGTTTTTCAGGTGATCATTCAAGCCGGCGACACGTTGAATTGCTGCGGAGACGGAATAACATCCGGAAATGTTGCGATCGATGGGATCAACGGCGCCGCCAGTTCAACAGGAGGAGGGTCAATCACTGTGAACGGAACTCTGATGGTTTCAGGAATCCTTTACCTGACCAACAGCAACTCATCCAACCCGGTATCTGTGACCATTTCAAATGGGGGTGTCATCAAAACAGCCTCCATCAGCTGTCCGAACAGTGGAAATTCCGGACACTCGTTCACCATTGAGGGTGGCGGAATACTGAACCTGACCGATGCCGGCTGGGGAGAAATTGGATTCTCCAATAACACCTATAGCTTTCTGCTGGGTTCCACAGTGATCTATTCGGGAGATACTCAAACGGTAGGAAATCCTGCGAACTATCACCACCTTACACTCTCGGGCAATGGTACTAAAACCGTTCATTCCGATATGGTTTTCGGAGGAGATCTTGTGATTTATGAGGGTGCCGTTTTAGAGGTTGATGCCGGAACAAATCTCACAGTAACAGGGAATTGCTCGCTTTCGGGAACCGGATGCCTGATATTGAAATCGCCTGCCAACTCCGGACCAACGGCCTCATTTATTCCAAATGGAGGAGTGTCCGGCACCGCGACGGTTCAGATGGAACGGTATCTAACGAAGTACCTGAATCCGGATGATTCAAGATACCACATGCTTTCGGCTCCGGTGGCCGGACAGGGTATCCAACCCGGATTTGTTGCCGACCCACCCGAATCCGGAACCGATTTTTACCGGTGGGGTGAAACAGAAGGGGCATGGATGAACTGTAAGGATGAATCAGGCAATTGGAATACCTCATTCCAGGCAGGTGATAATCGCACATTTATTCCTGGCATGGGATATCTGATAGCCTATCCTGAGGATGCACTGAAACTATTCAACGGAACACTGATTACCTCGGATCTGTCGCCAGCAATAACATATACGGAAGGCGATTATGCAGGATATAACTTAATAGGAAATCCTTATTCGTCGGCATTGGATGCAGGGATTGACAGCTGGGTGAAGAGCCATGTCGACAACGCGGTTTGGGTGTGGGATGGTGAGGCGGGGAATTACAAAAGCTGGAATGGAAATGCAGGGAATCTGACAAATGGGATTGTTCCGGCTATGCAGGGGTTTTTTGTACATGGAAACGGCCCTGATCCTTCGCTTACCATTCCCGCCTCTTCCCGTGTACATGCCAACCAGGTATTCTACAAAGAAGCTCCTCAAAACACACTCAACCTAACTCTATTTCATGGAGATCGAAATGATGGAATCACCTTGTCAATCAACGATTTATCCAATTCAGAATACAGTCCGTTGGAGGATGTTCTAAAACGATATGGGGCATTAGACGCTCCTCAGCTTTTCTGGATTGAGGAGGATACCTATTTGTCTGTAAATGTTCGCCCCGGAAATGTGACTGGATTGATACTACCAATTGGATTTATTGCTGATGCTGATGGCGAATACCTTTTCTCTTTCGATGGAATGGAGAGTTTCCCAAACGGAGAGGACATTTTTCTGGAAGATCATTCGGAACAAAAAAGTATAAATCTAAGACTCCATTCCGACTATCGGTTTCAAGCTTCAGCCGGATACGATGCCACCAGGTTCACTATCCGGATTGGAAATCCTGCCAGTGTTTTTGAAAAAGAGCCTGATCGGATTATTTCGTTTTCGATAGAAGAGAAGAGGATCATTATTCATGGTCTTGAGTTGGATGAGTGTCCTGTTCGGGTCTGTCTGTTTAATCTCACAGGCATCCTCGTTACAGCTGAATCAGTTGATGCTACTGATCCGGTTGTTGAGACGGACCTTCATGATGGAATCTATATCGTAAAAATAATTTCAACCGGCCATACTGTTACAGGTAAAGTATTTCTTCATGATCCAACAAATTGAAAATCACTTACTAATAAAAATAACATGAAATCAAACTGGAAATTATTGATTGCGGGGACAACACTTTTGATGGGTTTCTGCGTATCCGCCTGGGCAGATCCACCTGAGCCTCCGCCGCCTCCTTCAGGTCACGGTCAAAACGGCAATGCTCCGGCTGGAGCTCCGATTGATGGTGGACTTGGAATTCTGCTGGCGATGGGAGCCACTTACGGGGGAAAGAAGGCGTGGAGTGCGTACAGGAAGTGTAGACCCCTAAATCCCCGAAAGGGGACTTGCTCCTCCCTTCGGGAGGATCATTTCTGCGAAGCAGAGTAAGCCCCCTTCAGGGGGTTTGGGGGTAACGATTTTATCGTTTCCCCTTAAAGAACAGCTTCAGCAACGTACTGCTCTGTTCTGCAAGCATTCCTGAAACCACCTCTGTTTTCGGGTGGAGTAACGGATGGTTAACTAACCTGTACCCTCTTTTATCGTCATTGGCACCATAAACAATTTTCCCAATCTGAGTCCAGAGAGCTGCCCCGGCACACATGACGCAGGGTTCAAGTGTTACATACAACGTACACTCATTCAAATATTTTCCTCCTAAACCGGAAGCCGCAGCCGTAAACGCCTGCATCTCTGCGTGGGCAGTTACGTCGGTGAGTGTCTGAGTAAGATTGTGAGTCCGTGCCAGCACTTCATTGCGACAAACGATCACAGCGCCAACCGGTACCTCATGCTTGTCAAATGCCTTGACTGCCTCTTTCAGCGCTTCATTCATGAAGTACTCGTCAGAGAAAAGCTCAAAGGAGGTTCCGGACGACATCATGTTACATCAGGATTAATTTTTCGGATGCAATGACCTTGCCCCCTGTTTCAAGTTTCAGGAAATAGACTCCCGCAGGTTGTCCAACGAGATTCAGCTGTTTTCTGAATGTGCCATTTGAACTTACCTTTTCCGACAAAATGATCTGGCCTTTTCCATTGACTACGCTGAGGTCAACAACAGCCTGGCCCGGCAGGTCGAATGAAACATGTATATTGCCGGCAGAGGGGTTCGGGTAGATCGCAAGCAACGGATTGGAGAGTTCCCTTGTCCCAGTCACAACATCCCAGGGTCCGTCACTTGTAAAGAGTCCCCTCCCGTGTGAGGCAGCAAGAACGATGTTATCCGATTTACGGATACGGACCATGTCGACCCGAACATTCGCCATCCCGTCGGTGGCCGGTTCCCATACGACCGGGTTGGCAAAGATGTCATCTGTTGTCCATGTTCCTGTCTCCGTTGCCAGCATCACCTGGTGAGAATTCTGGGGATGGAAAATCGCCCATCGGACCGGCATATCCGGCAGGTTCGTCTCCACGTCGGTCCAGCTCTGGCCCCCATTCCCGGTTACCCAAACTGAAGGGACACCATAGTTGGAAAAGGTAGCCACCAGGGTATCTTCCGAACCTCCGATGGCCAGGCAGGAGATATTTCCTACCGGGAAATTTGGGCTTCCGATCTCCGTAACATCTGGTGTGGCTTCGGCACCTTCAACCCTGAATACACGTCCCTGCTGGTTACCTATGATCAGGTTGGTTTGTGCAGCGGTTGAGTAGGGTGAATAGGTCACGGCCGAAAAGTAGAGGTTGGAACCTGTTCCCATGTTGAGGTAATTCCCTGCCTCATTGCCAGTAATATTGGTAAGCCGGAGAATATGGTCGGCAAAATTTCCGACAAAATCAACGGCGTTGGCATAGATCGCATTTCTCCTGTAGTCAAAATCAGCGGGGCAAACGAAGGTTCCGCTGCTCCAGTTATTAAGACTGTTGACCCAGTTGCCGTTCATAAACACCGAATATTGATTGTAATAATAAGATGTTACGGAGAGGCTGGCTCCGTCTTCGTCAAAGAAACAGTAGGCTCCGTCGCCACCGGTCCACATGTCGTTTAAGGTCAGGGGGTTTCCACTGTAATAAAGCGTTCCATTATCCTGAAGTCCGCCCAGGTAAGAGACAGCGGATGCTGTGGGGTTGATGGCACATGTATAAAACTGGAGGGTATTGTATCCGTTGTTCCGCTGTTCAAAAGCCGGGTAGTTGACAATCCCGTTGTAGGTATAAAAAACGCCGCCATCGGTTCCAAAGAGAATCTCCTGGGAAGAGCCTGGCTTATAAACGATGGTATGCTGGTCGGCATGAATGTAATCCGATCCGCCGCCACTGTACATTTTTGACCAGTCGCTTACCCTGTACCAGGTGGTCCCTCCATTGGTGGAATGATGCATATCCAGACCGCCGATGAATAAATTGTCGGGATTGTTCGGGTCAACGGCAGCATCGAGAGCATGCCAGGCGATCGTAGCAAAATTTTCCCCATTGGTAAGGTCTGCAGGCAGAGACTTCTCCGTCCATGTCACACCTTTGTCATCAGACCGCAATACATAATAGCAGTAAAAATACCTGAAGTTGTTTTCGCTCTTGATCTTCCCGGATGCCACCAGTGCATAAACGACATTCTCGTCTGATTTTGCAGAAGCAAGAATAACCCTGCCCGGAAGGGGGTTGACAGGATTATTTTCAATCAGAATCTTATAATCTTCGTTCACCACCCAGCTCCCCGGCAATCCGCTATCCGAATAGAGTATGGTCGCACCGCCTTCATCATCGAGGTTCGGACGGCTTCCGATGTATATTCTGCCATCTGCTCCCTGTTCAATGTCGGCAGGTGCATAGGGTACGTTGGAGCCATAGATGTCAGGCAGTACCTGTTCCCATGTAACTCCGTTATCAACGGAACGGTATAATCCGTCGGAAGGTAAACTCTGGTGTGTGCCATGGTACTCTCCCGATACAACGCCTGCATAAATGACGCTGGTTCCGTTTTCATCTCTCACCAGGATGTCGGTGATATAAACAAAGTTGGAGGTGGAAGGGATCTGGTTCCAGGTTTGACCTCCATCTTCCGAACGCCAAATCCCCTGGCCAAGACCTGAACTTTCGCGGTAAGTAATCAGGGCTGTTTCCGGCTCCCCAGTACCTATGTAAAATACCTGTGAATTGTTTGGATCGTAAGTGATGCAACGGATACTGAGAATCGGCCAGAAGTCTCCGACAGGGACCCATGAAGAGAACTGATTGGTGATGTCGTTGTTGTACCAGAGTCCGCCGGTCACACCTCCTGCCCATACCTTTTTCTGGTTCGGATCGTTCGGATCGTATAGGATGGCACGGGTACGGCCACCCATTTCAGTGCCCGTTCCTTCCCAGGAGAGCGAGGAGGTACTCTTTTGTGACTGGATCGCTTTTGTTTGCTTGTAAGCCGTAAGCAGTCGCTCACGTGGAACCCTTTTCGTTTCGGGATCCATTGTCATCAGGTATTCCTGGAACGCAGCTGCATCAGGCTGGTCCATCGCCTTATCTTCATTTTCACCGTTCGATTGGGAAATCTTTGGCGCTTGCCGGTATTCTTTCAACAAAAAAGTTTCATAACGGTTTCGTTTATCAAACTGGGCGTGATTGAAAAATGCCATAAAGTCAGAGATCGTGAAACTAACAAGGATCAGCAAAATCCCGGTTAGAACGATGGCAGGATAATTCAACGTATTGGTTTTCATGAGTCAACGTAGTTTATGTGTAATATCGTTATTTATAGAGGTTTACAAATATAACAGTTTTTATTTCAGATGGTTGCTTCTGGCATCTATCTTTAATACTCCTAACAAATATAAATATTTGTATATTTGCAGTCTAAACTAAAAACCAGATCACTATGAAAAAGAATGTTGGAAATGCTGACATGTGGATCCGCATCATCCTGGGTGTGGTCATTTTCGCTCTTGGCATCTATTATCAGAGTTGGTGGGGAATACTTGGTGTGATTCCTTTTGCTACAGCTTTCATGCATTGGTGCCCGGTGTATTTACCTTTTGGCATCAGTACAGCTAAAAAGGAAACCGAAAACAAGTAATCACTCGGGAAGCAAGCTGGTCTTCAAGGATTCCAGCTCCCATGCATCGCGTAAGTGATAGGGGCCTATCCTGGTGCGGCAAAGCGCACTGAGGTAGGCTCCGTTGTTTAATGCCGTGCCTAAATCCCTGGCAATAGACCTGATGTAGGTTCCCTTGCTGCATGCAATCCTGAAATGTATTTCCGGCATCTCAATCCGGGTAATTTCAAAGGCAGATATTTTAATCGGTTTGGCAGTCAGTTTTACCTCTTCATCCTGGCGGGCATAATCATAGGCCCGTCTCCCCTTGATTTTTACGGCCGAAAATTTGGGTGGAGTCTGCAGCTGTTCTCCAACAAACATTTTTGAAGCCTCTGTGATCATCTCCGCGGTTATTGATTCCATATCAAACCGCTGATCCACTTCTGATTCCAGATCGAAAGAGGGCGTTGTCGCTCCAAGGGTAAACACACCCGTGTACTCTTTGTCAAACTCCTTAAACTCCTCGATTTTCTTGGTAAATTTCCCTGTACAAAGAATCAGCAGGCCTGTAGCCAGGGGGTCAAGTGTGCCGGCATGACCGATTTTGATCTTTTTGATACCGAGCTTTGATTTGAGGAACATACGAAAGCTGTTCACTACATCAAAGGAGGTCCAGGTATAGGGCTTGTTAATCAGCAGGATCTCTCCCTCGGCAAATTGAAATGGCATCAGGTAATATTTAATGTATGACCCGAAAGCAACAGGATCAGTATAATGACTCCCACGGCGATCCGGTAATAACCAAATGCCCTGAATCCATGTTTAGTAAGGAACGCAATAAAGGATTTGATTGCTATCATCGCAACGATAAAAGCAATTACGTTCCCGACTGCAAGGATGGGCAGGTTTTCGGCTGTAAATAGTTGTGTATTGCTCACCAGCTTATACAGAGAGGCTGCAAACATGGTAGGAACCGCAAGGAAAAAGGAGAATTCGGCGGCATTTTTGCGACTCAGTTTCTGGCTCATCCCACCTATAATGGTGGCAGCGCTGCGTGAAACACCGGGGATTACCGAGATGATCTGTATCAGTCCAATGATAAACGCTTTCTTATAGGTCAGTTTGGTTTTTTCATTTTCCGGCTTGTCAAACCATTTGTCGACAAAAACGAGGAATACCCCTCCAACCACCAGGGCAATGGCAACAATGAGCACACTGCCTAGCATGGCATCAATGATGTTATCGAGGAAAAATGCGATGATGAGAGGAATGCAGGCAACAGCCAGCTTAAAATAGAAATCCCAGCTCTGAAAAAACCGTCTCCAATAGAGAACGATCACGGAGAGAATCGCCCCGAACTGGATATTCACGGTAAAGGCTTTGACAAAATCGGAAGGAGGAATGCCCAGGATAGCCTGGGTGATGATCATATGACCTGTTGAAGAGATAGGGAGGAATTCGGTGATCCCTTCCACGATCGCGATAATGATCGCTTCGAAAAAGGTCATCTCAGTCCTTGGGTTTCTTCATGATGGCGAAGATTTCCACCACATAACCAGCCAGCACCAGAATGGGGGCAAGGGTAATCCTGCGGAAGCTGAAGATCTCGGGATTGAATTGTGACGGGTCTTTGGACCCACCACCAATCATCAGTATAAACCCTAAAGCTATGAGTACCAACCCAATCAGCATCAGGCGGTAGTTCTCCTTGCCAAAAGCGAAATCACCAACCTGAACAGGTTGTTTTGGCTGTGGTGCCGTTTCGATGTTTTTTTTCTTCTTTTCCATACGATCTGCGTTGGAAGCGCAAAAATAGGTTATTTTTCACTAACTCGGTTAACTATATAACGAATCTGTCCTCATCCGGATGTATTTCCTGATAGCAAAATAGGTTGAAATCCAGGATATCATGATTCCCACAACAATGATCAGTGCAAAAAGAATTCCAAACAACTCAAGGTCCTGAAAATCCAACAGTTCGGGCATCTCGTTAACAGCAAGGTATAGGACCAGTAGCAACAGGCCAATGGCGATGGTGCTACTCAAAAAGCCATTCAGGATCGCCTTTGCCAGGAAAGGCTTCTGGATAAATTTCTGTGTTCCACCAACCAGCTGCATGCTTCGGATCAGGAATCGCTTGGAATAGACAGATAACCGTATCGTATTATTTATCAGTGCAATGGCAATAAATAGTAAGATCAGGCTGAATCCGAAGATGACCAGGCTTATCTGCTCGACATTTTTGTTGATCTCATCCACCAGGGGTTTATGGTAATCTACCTCTTTTACAATAGGATAGTTAAGAAGTGTTTGTTCAATCAGCCGGATGCTGTCGGTATTGGCATAGGATGCGTTCAGCCTTAGCTCAATAGAAGGAAGCAGGGGGTTATACCCCAGAAATCCCACAAAATCCTCCCCCAGTTCTTCTGTGAATTCACGGGCCGCCCTTTCCCTTGTAATGTATTCTGTTGTTTTTACATAGGCCTCTTTATCAAGCCTTTTCTGCAGTTCAAAAACATCAATTTCTTTCACGCCATCTTTAATCATGATTGAGAAACCGATGTTCTCTTTGACATAATCTGACAGTTTTTTGGCATGCAGCACAAGCATACCCAGCATACCCAGCATAAATAACACGAGGGTGATGCTGATGATTGTGGTTACATAAGAGGTGGCTAACCGACGCTTCTGGTAGCTCTGTTCATTGTTTCTCATCGGTAAGAAGTTCCGGATAAAATTACTGCTTTTTTACTCGCCGGCTATTTTTTCCTTTTTTAATTGCTTTCTGCTCTTTGGTGTTAAACCCCATGTTGGACTTCAAACCACTGAAGATACTTTTCCAGATGAAGTTGATGATCGATTTGTGTTTGTCGCGCTGGAAGTAAACAACCCCGGTATTCAGCTTTCCATTGGGTAAGGGATTGCTTTTGTTAATCAGGAAATCGGTTGCTACAAAGTTTATCAAGCCTGTTTTAATCCCATCCCAGGCGGTATTTTTCTCCTTGAACATCTTGAAAGAGAGGTTATCGTAATAAAATGTGAGATTGCCAATAGAGAAATCATCGTTGAATTGGATTTTGGGTATGACCATCTTTTTCACCATTCCGCTTTCGATTTCCGCCGGTTCAAGTTTCGAAAGCATCGGGTTAATCTTTGTTAAATCAAACCTGGAAAGTTCGGCTGAAAGAGTGAACCGGTTTCGCGTATCACCAAAGATAAAACGGACGGTTGCCTGCAATTTTCCACTTCCTGCAATGTAGGCTTCTGCTGTGAGGGGAGATACCTTCTTTTCAGCAAGCCAGACCGAATCGTTGGTAAACCCTTTCAGGAGGCCATTGATCCGGTTGAAAAAGATCGTTCCGGGCTCGTTGGAAACCTGCTCTGAATAGGTTGCTTTCCCGTTTGCAACCTCCAGCGAATCGATCCATACGTAGGTTTTCAGTCCCCGGATCAACTGTTGCGGCATCGGAGGTTTGAATCCGGGACGCATCGGCACTCTTTTATCACGGTAATCGTCCAGCACCAGGCTATCTATCCTCAACTTGCCGGCAACCAGTCGTTTATCCAGCATCAGCTCCTTCCAGTCAATTCCCGATAACAAAATCTTCTGCACCTGCACATCCATCCTGTCGGTCTGGTACCCCAGCTTTCTGCTGAATTCATGCCTGTTGAACAGGGGCTCGAGGTGAAACCGGTCAATATAAACAAGGTTGTGACCTGTTGACAGACCTACTTCGCCGAAATGCATGGCATACATTCCGTTGCCAGTTTGCTGTTCGATATCCCTGAGTGTTACAGCAATATCATCCGTATTATAGATCCGGGGATCGGTTCTCCAGGTAGAATCAACCCAGAGATTGACAACCTGGATATCTACATAGGGAATCGTAAACTCCTTAACCGAATCTGTTGCCTGATCGATGTAGGTCAGGCTTCCTGTTACCAGGCTGATTGTACCGACAGAGATATAATCCCATCCTCCTGGCAGAGGAATGGACTGGGTTGTATCCTTCGGTTTTCCTGTTGTATCAGGAACAGGAATTTTTTTTCTCCAGATTTTCAGTTCGGGAGATTTCACATCAATACGCTTTGCTTCAATTCGTTTGCTGAACAATGCCTTTTTCAGGTCGAAATCAAGGACAGTTATTTTCCGTACCGTAAGACCAAAGAGGATGGCAGGAGCCGAATCGGGATTCATGGCATTGTAAACGGCTGTATCAGGCATCAGGGATAATTTCCGGATGTAAAGGTTTCCTCCGAAAATACCATAATAAACAGATCCAACATCTGCCTTGTACAATCCTTTTGTCTCCCGCTTAACAGTATCTTCAAGGGCACCTTCGATCAAGTTGCTCCAGTAAAAATAGACAACCACTCCAATCACCAGGATGATCCCTGCCAGGATGCCCAGGATCCATAGCAAGATTCGTTTCGTTTTAGATCTCTTTTTTTTCTCCATAACTCATCGGTTATCTCTGTTTCATTTCCCGTTTCAACGATCGCTTAAATGCACGCTGCTCTTTTGAGTTCAACCCCTCACTCGACATCAGTCCGGTAAGCAGCGACTTCCAGAAGAAGTTGAAGAAGCCCTTTTCTTCATCCCGTCTGTTCCAGATATATCCAGAACGGTGAATCCCGAAATAACCCGGATTCTCCTGCGGAACAGCCATGTTCACCAACAGCTGCAACAGGCTGGTGCCGGTCTTGTTCCAGAAGTCTTTCTTCTCTTTCAGAAGCTCTATCGACAGTCCTTGATAGTAAAGATCCAGCAACCCGTTGGCGTATGTTCCATTTCCCCTCATCCAGTGAATGTTCACGCTGTCGACAACACCGCTTTTAATTTTAACCGGTGCAACTTTCGAGACCATCGGATTGAACAGAGGCATCTCCACCATTCCTGCTCTTCCCCGAAAATAGAAGGTGTCAGAAGGGGATTGAAGAGGAAACCGGAACTCCCCCTCCACTTTGGCTTTTCCCATCAGGTAGGTAGATCCGTGGGCCACCAGCTCAGCATCGCCTTCGATCAAAAGGGAATCGGTGGTAAAATTCCGGGCCAGCACTTCCATCCGGTTAAAAAATATCATTCCCGGTTCTTTCCCGTCCTGTTCCCTGTATGTCACTTGTCCGTTGGTCAGGGAAAGTGTATCAATGGTAACAGGGAAGGATAGCTTCCTGATGGCCTGCTGGATCATCGGTGGCCGCTTCCAGTAGGGAAAGTTTACACGCTTGTCGCGGTAGTCATCCAGTGTCACACCATGGATGTAAACCAATCCGGCAATGAGCTTTTTCTCCTCCAGCAACGTCTTGAAATCCAATCGTTCCAGCTCAATTGTTCCCGTAACCACCTCCATCCGGTCGGTTTGATAACCCAACTTCCGTGAGTACAGCGAATCAGAAAAGTTTGGCGTGAGAGCAAAGGAATCAATGGCCAGGGTTGAATGGCCTGTCGAAAGGTGCAGCCCGGCTATGGAGAGAGTGTTCATGCTGTCTTTTGTAATCAATGAGTACCCGCCTGTTTCCAGCTCGATATCATCACAGAAAAAGAGTGTCGATGCCTTTTTCTGTGAATGGGTACTGTCATAACTGAACCCATGAATTGTCGTGTTGATCCCGTCCAGGCTCAACGTGGTCGAACTATCGGTATCTCCGTTTTTGTAGTGGAAGACTCCGTCGGTCAGTACCACGTTGCCGATTTCCATTGAAAGGAATGGTGTCTTCAATTCAGGATGACTGGATAAGGCTGTTTTTTTCGTTTTCATCATACCCTGGTTTTCCGAATAACGGTTGAGGGTAATTTCTGGATGCGCGATCTCGATCTCTTCAATCCGCAGATCCCTGTCGAAAAGTACTTGCTCAAGGTTGAGATGCCGCAAGATAAAGGAGGGTAGTGAAAGTTCAATGGTGACGGGTTTTCTGCTTTTTCCAATACCCGGTTCCATGGGAACCACATGCAGATTACTGATGATGATGTCTGGCGGATAGGAATCTGACAGAAATCGGGAAAAGCTAATAGAATATATACTGTCCAGCAGGATGGGCATTGCTGAATCAGGCCTCAGTGAAAGCAGGTCGTAACGCAATATTTTTTCTCCCTGATCCCACCCTGTCAGGTCAAAAAGGAATTTTGACAGTTGGAAATCGAAGTTTCTGACCAGTACCGAGCCAGTGGATTTCTGGTCCTCCTCAACCAGGTCGAACCATCCTTTGTCGATCATGATACTCCCGATCTCAATTTTTGAAACGGCATCGTCGATATCAGAAAACGATTCATTGAGAGAGCTCTTCGTTTTTCTTTTCACCGACCTGATCACAATTTCCGGCTCCTGAATGCGGATGTCGCCTGCAGAGAACCACTTCTCTCCAATCCATTTCCTGTGATCAAAACCATGCACCTGAAGAGCCTTGAACTGTGCAGCAAACGTTGATGGATACGGCATCCCCGGATGCATTCTGCTGGTTGTAAGCATGTTAAAATCGGTAACATCCAGCTCCTGAGAGAGAGAATTTACAAACAGCTCCTTTACCGTTATCCGGTGAAGTGAATCGGGTGACAGATAGTGAAAGTCTCTCAATTCAAGATCCAGTTCCAGTCTGTTCAGAAATTCCTTCCGGTCATGGTGAGTAAGGGTGTCAATCATAAATCCTGTGAGGGTAAGATCCACCAAACCATCTATCCGAACTTCATTTAATCCTTCTTTATCATCCTTGAAGCTGATTCTGGCATTGGACACTTCGATGGTACCCGCTTCAATCGATACCATATATGGCATGACCACGCTGCGGCCAATGTCCAGTTTCTGAAGGAATGTCTCTTTCTGATTGGCACTATCTTCAGGTACTTTTTTATCCCGGTACTGTATGATCGTCAAATCAGGTTCAAAAATGGCTAACCGGCCAAATTCCAGGTTGCGGGTATTGAACATCCGTAGCAGGTTGATTTGCTCCAGTTTCACCTGAGGGAACATCATCCTGTAGAGGGTGTTGCTCTTGTAATGATAAGCGGAATCCGTTGAGGGTGAAGGATAGAGTCTCGTATTGTAGATATCTATCAGGGATCGTTTGGTACTGATGATCACCTGCTGTGCGTTGAGATCATGTAATTTATCCTGAAGTGCCAGGGTAAATCCTTCCAGATCGAACTCGATATCCCGGGAATAAAGAATCTTTGTTGTATCCAGATGTGCCACCGAATCGAGATAGAATCCCTGTAATTCCAGAGTGGCTCTATCCACCTCAAGTTCCGGCCTGGGTATATTCACTTCCGGATAAAACCGGAAGGAGGCGTTACTCAGGAGGAAGGTGTCAATCGTGATGTTTTTCAGTTTATCCTGAATAATGGTATAAAGGGAAGCGATCGTCACCTTGGTCCGTTGTTTTTTCGCAACGGGTTCGGCCTGTTTGTGGAGGAACATACTGACATCGAGGTTGTCAATGTTCATCGAGTTGATCGATATCTCTTTTTTGAGGATCGCTTTGTAAAGGTCCACGCCGTAAATGGAGAAATCAGGAAGATGAACCTGATAAAAACTTCCCGCTTTTGCACCGGCCAGTTTGCCTGAATTAAAGTTAGGTGTCAGGGAGAGGTTTTGCCCGAAAAGGCGTGAACCTGTCAATGAGAAGCCCACTTCGTCAGCAGTCAGGAAGTAGAGACTGTCGGAGAGTGCATAGTTAAAGTTCCTGATCCGAAGCTCTACATCTTTCGAGTAAAAAACCCTCTCCTCTTTGTAATCGTAGGCGTTGAGGTCGAAATCACGTAAAACAGCTGAGTAGAGCCAGTCTCCCTCCATGGTCATTCCCGATTTCAGTGTCTGCTTTCCTGAAAATGATCCGTCGTTTACCCGTATGGAATCAATCCTTACCTCCTTGAAAACTTTCGACAGCAGCGGATAGAGATCCTGGTAAATGTGCTTGAACCTTCCCCGTTTTCTTGCAGTAGAATCGGGGAAAGCGATGAAACTGATGATTGGTTTCTCCACCTCTATCATCCGCAAATGAATTGCCCTGTCGAAAAAGATCTCTTTCAGGCTCAGGTTATTCAGCACCAGTTTTTCATAGGTCACAGAATAGAGGGTTCCTTTCGCTTTCCCCTCTTCCCTGAGCTTTTCGTAGCGCTCTTCGTTGGGAATAAGTTTGAAGCCGGTGATGGATGTCTTCCCCGACAACAGGTTGAAATGGAACTGGTTAAAGTCAATTTCGTAGACGCCATGACTCGTCTGACGAATCTTCGACTGAAGAAACGTCTTGATAAAGGTCTCTCCGAAATAGTTCATCGCGATGAAAGCCGAAATGAAGACCACTGAGATTACGATCAAAACCATCATGAGGGCTTTGACAATATGTCTGGCAAATTGTGGTTTGTGACCGTTGGGTGTTTCGTCAGGCATGCATCTGGAGCGTAGTGAATTCATTGTAAAGATAAATAATTCCCTGTAATTTTCTAACTTCGCACCCCGAAACGAACTAGAATCAACTTATTACAACCAGATGATGGAATATAACTTTTCGGAAGTGGAGAAGAAGTGGCAGCGCTACTGGGTGGAGCATGGCACCTTCCGAATTGAACTTGACCACTCAAAGCCTAAGTTCTACGTTCTCGACATGTTTCCCTACCCGTCGGGCGCCGGCCTTCATGTGGGTCATCCGCTGGGGTATATCGCTTCAGATATTTATGCCCGGTTTAAACGGCTGAAAGGATACAATGTGCTTCACCCGATGGGGTATGATGCCTATGGCCTGCCTGCAGAGCAATATGCTATCCAGACCGGAACCCATCCCGCGGTTACGACAGAAAAAAACATCCTCCGCTACCGCGAACAGATGGATAAGATAGGTTTTTCCTACGACTGGTCTCGCGAAGTAAAGACCTGTGATCCTGATTATTACAAATGGACACAATGGACCTTTATCCAGCTGTTCAACCACTGGTACAATCCCATTCTGCAAAAAGCCGAACCCATCACCAAATTGATTGCACAAATCAAAGAGACTGGCTTCGATGGCTTGACCCCGCTGCTGTGGAACGGCTGGAGTGAAAAAGAGCAGCAGGAGCTTCTTATGAACTACCGGCTGGCCTATATTTCTGATGCGATGGTGAACTGGTGCCCCGAACTGGGTACCGTACTTGCCAATGACGAGGTGGCCAACGGATTTTCCGTAAGAGGAGGTCACCCTGTTGAACGGAAGCTGATGAAACAGTGGTTTCTACGGATCACGCCTTATGCACAGCGACTGCTTGATGGCCTGGACAGCCTGGATTGGTTTGACTCCCTGAAAGAGATTCAGCGGAACTGGATTGGAAGGTCGCAGGGAGCCGATATCCTTTTCCCCGTCAAGGGTCATGACGATCAGCTGGAGATCTTCACAACCCGTCCGGATACCATCTTCGGTTCTACCTATATGGTTCTGGCGCCGGAGCATGAACTGGTGGAAAAGATCACGACGTCCGACCGAAGAGAGGCCGTGAAGGGCTATACCGAGACAGCAAAAAACCGTTCGGAGCGTGAGCGGATGACAGATGTGAAAAAAATTACCGGGGAGTTTACGGGAGCATACTGTCTCAACCCTTTCAATCAGCAGCCAATTCCCATCTGGGTAGCGGAATATGTGCTGGCAGGATATGGCACGGGAGCTATCATGGCGGTACCTGCTCATGACCAGCGCGACTATGAATTTGCCAAACATTTTGGCCTTCCTATCAAAGAGGTCGTTTCCGGTGGCGATATCTCAGAATGCTCTTTCGATGCCAAAGAGGGCATCCTGGTCAATTCCGGTTTCATCAGCGGGATGGAAGTAAAGGAGGCGATCCAGGCTGTGATTGACCGCATTGAGGAGATGGGTATTGGGAAAGGAACGATCAACTACCGCCTCCGCGATGCCATTTTCAGCCGTCAGAGATACTGGGGAGAACCTATTCCGATCTATTACAAAGATGGCATTCCATACCCGCTTCCCGAATCGGAGCTCCCTTTACGCCTTCCGGTAATAGATAAATTTCTGCCTACCGAATCCGGCGACCCGCCGCTTGCCCGCGCCAGCAACTGGAAAACAAAAGAGGGTTATCCACTCGAAACTACTACCATGCCAGGATTTGCCGGTTCCAGCGGGTACTACCTGCGCTATATGGATCCGGGCAACCATGAGCGCTATTTTTCGAAGGAAGCCGCCGGATACTGGCAAAATGTCGACCTCTATATCGGTGGAGATGAGCACGCTACAGGCCACCTCATCTATTCCCGTTTCTGGAACAAATTTCTATTTGATATCGGACTTACCCTCAATGAGGAGCCCTATAAAAAGCTGATCAACCAGGGGAAAATCCAGGGTCGCTCCAGCCTGGTTTACCGGGAACAGGGAAGCAATAAATTCATCTCCCACGGACTGATTTCATCGTATGAGGTGGTGCCGATGCATGTGGATCTGGAATTGGTCGAAAATGATATCCTCGATCTTGCTGCGTTCCGGAAATGGAGGCCTGACCTGGGAAAAGCGGAGTTTATCCTGGAAGATGGAAAGTACCACTGCGGTCATGCTGTTGAAAAGATGTCGAAGTCGCTTTACAACGTCGTGAACCCCGATCAGATCATCGAAGAGTACGGTGCCGATACACTGCGCCTCTATGAGATGTTCCTCGGGCCTCTCGAACAATCAAAACCATGGGACACCCACGGCATCGAAGGCGTATTCAGGTTTATCCGGAAAGTGTGGCGGCTGTATCATGACCAAAACGGACAATTCCGCGTTTCGGAAGAGCCTCCCTCCGTGGAAGAACTCCGGGTCTTGCACAGGACAATCAAAAAAGTGCAGGATGACATCGAACGGTTTTCGTTCAACACCGCCGTCAGCACCTTCATGATCTGCGTGAACGAACTTTCGGATTTGAAATGCCACAAGAGGGCCATCCTGACCGATCTGGCCATTCTGTTGTCGCCCTACGCACCACATCTGGCTGAAGAGCTCTGGGAACAGTTGGGTCATGCCGAAAGCATCACCAAAGCATCATTCCCCGAATACATGGAAGAATATCTGGTAGAAAATACGTTTGAGTATCCCATTTCGTTTAATGGTAAGATGCGTTTCAAATTAACGCTGCCTCTAAATCTCAACCCTTCAGAGATCGAACAGGCAGTTTTGCAGGCAACCGAATCAGAAAAATGGCTTCAGGGAAATCCACCGAAAAAAGTGATCGTTGTCCCGGGAAAAATCGTGAATGTGGTTATTTAATTCTGATATTCCTCATTCTCCATTCCCCGTTCCTCATTTCCCAGGAGATGGTTCCTGTTAAAAATGAGGCGTTTACCCACGGCGAATACCTTGAATACAGTGTTTATTACGACTCGTATATTACCGGTAAGGTGACGGCAGGCGTAGCAATAGCTGAGGTGAAGTTCGAAAGCCAGGAGGTAAATGGCCGGCAAACCTACCATCTGGTAGGAACAGGAAAAACCAAAGGCGCTTTCAGTCTCTTTTTCAAGGTCAACGACCGGTTTGAGAGCTTTTTAGACCGCGAGTTGCTGATTCCGTGGAAATTTATCCGGCATACCAAAGAGGGGGATTACGCGTATGACGACGAGGTGAAGTTCAACCAGTTTACCGGAACCTACTCCAGTACCCGGAAAAACCGAGCGATGCCAAAAGGGACGCAAGACCTGATCTCCTCCCTTTACGTAGCCCGCACATACGATATGTCGAATGCTCAACCCGGCGACGATTTTCCCATTACATTCCTGCTGGATGACTCCATCTATGTTTCGGTCATCCGCTATATGGGCAAGGAGGATGTAAATCTCGAACTGGGAACTTTCCGTTGCATCAAGTTTCAGCCACTTGTTGTGACCGGCAACATATTCTCCCAACCCTATCCAATGGACATCTGGATTACCGACGACAAAAACCACATCCCTTTGCTGATCAAATCTGCCGTGATCATCGGTTCTGTAAAACTTGAACTGACAGAATACAAAGGGCTGGCAAACCCCCTCACCTCCATGATTGCCCCTCCGGAAACGGAACAACGCCGGAAACGGAAAGACCAGTAGGCCAGGCAACCTGATTTATGGAATTTCATTTAATGTTGTATCTTTATTGATTCCAAATAAAAAATTATGCGCAAGACTCTTTTGATTTTCGTTGTTGGTTGTCTGTTATCTGTTGTCTGTTGGGCATCGTCTGTTGGCAGTCAGCAGTTGGCAGTTGGCAGTTCAATTCCGGGTTTCAGGGTCTTGCAGAGATTGTTTTGAATAATCGACTTCTTTGATCAGGTTTCCGGCCTGGTCGTAAAACTTCCAGATGCCAACCCGTTCGTTATCTTTGTACCAGGCCTCGTAGCGGAGTTTGCCGTTTTCGAAATAGGTCAGCCGCTTGCCTTCATTCTTTCCCTTATTGTAGGACCCTTCACTCCACACATTTCCATTTTCGTAGTAGTAGATCCAGTATCCGTCGCGCGCTCCGTCTTTGTAAGGGCCTGTCATCTCTATCTGCCCGTTGGTATAGTAGAAGGTCTCTTTCAGCAATATCTGCTTCTCTCCCGTCCCCCTGTATTCGCATTCGCGCCTGGGGGATCCGTCGGGGTAGCTCTCTTCGACCACTTTATGTTTCGGCGAACAGGAGATCAGTAACGTGAGTATAAAAAGAGGCACTACGCTATTCTTGAGCATACCTCGGCAATCGTGCACAAATAATCGTAACCTATTCATAATGAAATGATAATCGTTGCCCTTTGTGTGTTTCATCAATTATTCCCTGATGCCATGCCAGGTGACCATTCACCCAGGTAGATAGAACCGACGACCGGAAGGTATCGCCCTCAAACGGTGACCAGCCGCACTTGTAAAGAATATTGTCGGGCGTTACCGTCCAGGGAGCCTGTAAGTCGACAAGCACCAGATCGGCAAAATAGCCTTCCCTGATATATCCTCTTTTTTCGATACGGAAGAGTTCAGCCGGGTTATGCGCCATTTTCTGCACCACCATCTCCAGCGGTATTTTTCCCTGAAGATGCATCTCCAACATAGCAACCAGGCTATGCTGGATCAGGGGTCCGCCTGAGGGGGAGGAAAAATAGGGATTGGCCTTCTCTTCCAGAAGATGCGGAGCATGGTCTGTGGCAATCAGATCAATCGAGCCGTTCAGCACCCCGTCCAGCAGCGCCTGTTGATCCTCTTTCGTTTTGATGGCCGGGTTCCATTTTATCCGGGCACCCAGCCTTGCGTAATCCGTATCGTTAAACCAGAGATGATGCACACATACCTCTCCGGTGATTTTTTTCTCACGTAGCGGCATCTCTTTATCCAGTAGAGAAACCTCCAGGGCTGTAGAGAGGTGCAGGATATGAAGCCTGGAGCCGAACTCCCTGGCCAGTGCAACGGCTCGCTCGGAAGATCGATAGCAGGCTTCGGCCGACCGGATAAGAGGATGAGCCTCCATGGGAACGTTCTCACCGTACTGATCCCTGAAGGAACGGATATTTGCCTGGATGATCGCCTCATCTTCCGAGTGGATGGCAATCAATACCGGGCTTTGAGAGAAGATCCCTTCGAGTGCTTTCCGTTGGTCAACCAGCATGTTTCCCGTTGATGCCCCCAGAAATACCTTCACGCCACAAACCTTTCGCGGATCAATCTTCCTGACTTCCTCCAGATTATCGTTGGTGGCACCCAGGAAAAAGGTGTAATTCGCCAGCGATTTTTGTGCGGCAATTTCAAACTTCTCCTCCAGCAATTTGTGGGTAATGGTCTTCGGATTGGTGTTGGGCATATCCATGAAGGATGTCACACCCCCGGCAACGGCCGCCCGGCTCTCGGAATAGATATCCCCTTTAGCCGTTAGCCCAGGATCACGAAAATGGACCTGATCGTCGATGATGCCGGGGAGCAGGAATTTTCCGGTGGCGTCAAGAATCTGGATCTGGGATCCGGGATCCGGGATCCGGGATCCGGAATACTGCATCCCTGTGCCCTGTGCCCTGTGCTCTCTGCCCTGTGCTCTCTGCCCTGTGCCCTGTGCCCTGTGCTCTGCGCTCTTCAGAGGGGGTCACTTTAACAATGCGCTCTCCCTCAACAAGCACATCCCCAATGAAACGTTTGCCTTCATTGACGATGGTCGCGTTTTGAATCAGAACACCTTTCATATTATTCTTTTACCCGCTTGTATTTGCCCATGATACTCCTCCACCTGAGCTTGATCACACCGAGGATGGCCTCCTTGAAAATACCCTTGCTCATTTTGGATGTTCCAAGAGTTCGGTCAGTAAAGATGATCGGGATCTCAATGATGTTGAATCCAAGCTTCCAGGCAGTGAATTTCATCTCTATCTGGAATGCATAGCCCATGAGCCTGATCTTGTCGAGGTTGATGGCTTTCAGCACTTCGCTTCGGTAACACTTGAATCCCGCTGTGGTGTCGCGAACCTTCATCCGGGTAATCAGACGAACGTAACTGGAGGCATAATACGACATCAGAACGCGCCCGATGGGCCAGTTTACTACGTTTACGCCTGTGATATAGCGTGACCCGATGACCAGGTCCCCACCGCTATTCTTCGCTGTATCGTAAAGCCGTAACAGGTCGTCGGGGTTGTGGGAGAAGTCGGCATCCATCTCAAAGATGAAGTCATATCCTCTTTTAAGGGCCCATTTGAAGCCATGAATGTAAGCCGTTCCAAGTCCCAGTTTGCCCTTACGCTCCTCAATAAAGAGACGTTCGGGGAATTCCTCCATCAGTTTCCTGACGATCCCGGCCGTTCCGTCGGGAGAGTTATCTTCAACGATCAGGATATTAAAATCCTTCTCAAGGGAAACAACCTTGCGGATGATCCGCTCGATATTCTCCTTTTCGTTGTAGGTGGGAATGATGACTAGACTGTCGGTCACGGGTTCTTCTTTCGTTTAGGGTGTTTTAATTAACGCAGAGGGGTTCTCTCTATTGTCCTGATTTGTTATTTGTTACTGCGATACCACAACTTTCCGGATGACTGAACGATCACCCGACCTCATCCGAAGCATGTAAACTCCTGCGGGAAGGCCCGTTTGATTGAACCGGATCGTATTCTCACCCATTGTGATCATGCGTTCAACTGATTGAACCTTTCTGCCATCAAATGAAGTTAACTCGAACAAGACGATTCCCTGCTCACGCGATTGGAAAGAGAGCGTAAACTGTCCGTTCGACGGGTTGGGGAAAATCTTCACCCGGCTGACCGACTCCTGCTCTTCAGGAACTGCAGAGCAGTCCTTAAAGGTGATATAAACGGTATCCCATTGGTAGCCATACTGGTCGCTCACCCTGCACCAAACCATCTTCGTCCCGATGCCAACCCCCGAAGAATCGATGGTTGCCGTTTGCCCGAGATCGCCGGTTGACCAGTTATAGGTCATGAAATTTCCGGCATCCAGGATAACTTCAATCCCGGCACATACCTCCTGGTCGGGACCGAGGTTCAGAATCGTCTGCTGATTCACAGGAATTCCGTTTTTATAACGCTCGCTGAACTCCTGGTAATAGAGGTTGGTAATGCCGGCATCATGGATCACAAGGGTGTTTTCATCGTTTTTCTGATCGGCACTGCTGCTCCAGTTGTGTGAACCGGTGAGGATGAACGGATCGGAAGAGGGATTGGACTGGTCAACGATCATAGACTTACTGTGCAGTGTCCCCTGCTCTCCAAACTCCCTGAATTTATCTCCAAGGGACGTTTTCAGTGTTTCAACCACGGCAGTACCACTGGTCCCTTCATTATCGATGACAACCCGGGTATTGATGCCGATGTTGGCACGGGCTACCAGGGCATCCCCAATATCCGTTCGGGTGATCAGCATCGTCATCACCCCGATGTCGTTGTTCGATTTGTTGATATGATCGATGATCACGCTGTTGACTCCATCCGAAGGACTGAACCAGACCTCCACGCGTTTCCCTCCGATGATCAGCTCGTGAGGTGTATTGTCGGTTTTATCGATGCCAAATTTTGCTTTCGCAGGATCCGGAGTCGCCGTGGTTGAGCCCCACATCTCTTCAAATTCAAGCATGTAGACCTTCGCCAGACTCATATCCTGGATAAAGAGCATGTTGTTGTCATCAGTGTTGATGTTCCATTCGGTCCAGTTGCAGGAGCCGGTCCAAACGATCGGATCGTTGGGAACGGTCGACTTCCCGTCAATGATCATAAATTTGTCGTGCATGATGCCATCACCTGCGGGGCGGGCAATCTTTTTGATCCCTCCGGTAAGCTCAGGAATCCCGCTGTTTCCGGTCGATCCGTCGGTCACCACCCGAACGGTTACGCCCCGTGCATAGGCTGCATTCAAGGCAGTTGCGATGTTTGAGATCCCTTCAATCGTGAAGTTGTAAATGGCCACGTCGACGGTGTATTTCGCCCGGTTGATGTACTGAATGATTGTATCATCGGCACAGGCATCCAGGAAGATGGCATCCACGCCGGTAGAAACAGAGTGGTCAACAGAGGCGGTAAAATAGATTTTGAAGTCGCCGGTGGAGACCGACTCGGTGATGAAGGGCCGTACCGGTCCGAAAGCGGTATCCTGACCGGTTACGCTGAAAACCTTCACATAAACAAGGTCGGAGGGTGATAATGATGCAAGGTCCATGCTGTGGCTTGTGCCTGTCCCCGGTGCTGAAACATGACCAAGTTCCAAATTCTGTGTGAAACCATAATAGAGTTCCGTAGTTCCATCAATATCTGTCTCCCAACTCAGGATAAAATCCGTTGTGGTGATATTTGACTGTGTGACGGGAGAAATGATGTGAATGGAACTTCCCGAAAGGATATCCTCCGTATCGCGAAGCAGGAGTTGGTATCCTGAAGAGGAGCTGGTGTAGGAAAACTGAGAGCAGATCCCAATAATGTCGACTTCCCCTGATGGGATGATCTCCCCAACTAAGGAGGAACTGTTGTTGATCCGGATCTGTGCCGACTCCCCTCCCGCTGTGATGGTATAGTTTGTATTTCCCGCGAAAGTACTGCCGGCGTTGGAGAAAAGTACGCCATTCATCCGCACAAGCTCGGCTTCATAGGATTCATTCATCTGATTTGGCGTAACCACCTGGGGTGCGGGCAATGGTGTATTTTCAGCCAGCACCGTAAATGAGTTGACCGGGTCGAGTTCCAGCAGGTAGTTGTAGTTTTTCAATACCCCTGTTACTTCGATGGAATCGCCTCTCTTCACGCTGGTCATCGAAAAGCTGTAAGCGGCTATCCCGGCTGTGGCATCCTGGAGGTACTTGATCGTGCCCAGTTCCGCTCCATTTGTCACAACCCCTTTTACTGTTACGGTCGTACCCAACGGCATCGCCCTCGCCTCGGCAATCGTACTCTGGGCAAATCCAGTCTGCAAAGAGAGTAATATCACTCCCGAAAAAATCAACATCCTTTTCATCATCATCTCGATACTATCTAATTATTTGACTTACCAATGGTCATTTCGCTATTTCACTATTTCGCTATTTCGCTATTTTTTAATAGCTTATTGTTATTGAAAAATTAAACCTCCTCCCCAGCCCAAAATAGACCCCTGCCGATGCTGCATCGAAGTCTTTCTTGCTGCTTGAATAGGAGTCGTTATTTTGTGCATCAGAAATGTATTTCTGATCAAGCAGGTTGAGTACGTTTCCCCGAATATCCAGGTTGAAATTCCTGAAAACGAACCGGTACCCGGCATTGAGGTCAATCAGGTAATAGACCGGAAGTCGCCATGAATCTCTTGGCTTACCATTCTCATCCAGATAGTTGGTCCCCAGATCAGGACTCAACGTAACAGGATCCATTTCTGAATAATTTTTAGCAAAAAGTGTGAAACTTCCAGAAACATAAAGATGCTTGATAATCTCCCACCGGATACTCTCCATCAATTGAATCTGGGCGGCATCACCCACATGAACCCCTTTTGCATTGAAATAAAATTTCCCGATCAGAACATTTGCATCGTCGTAAATAAATGCAGTATCACCCGATGTCCATCTCCAGTCAGCTATTGCAATAACCTGATCCCATTGCACTGATGGAACAGGCCTCCAGCCAAATTCAATCTCAATCCCTTTATGAAATGCATTGATTCCGTTGACATTATATGGAAATAGCTCTTGATTCCATTCTACTTTCCTAGCCCCATCCAAAGGTTTATTTTGCCACCACGTCAAATACCCGTTAACATTCAGGGCGATTTTGGATGTATTAAAACTATATCCGATCTCAACGGCTTCGACATTTTCATTCTTTATCCCAAAAAACTCCTTGTTATCATAATCAAAGACGTTATTGAACCGGGGAGCGCGTGACAGATATCCCAGGTTGAAAAAGATATTGTTTCGGCTGTCAATGTTGTAATTCGTCCCGCCTTTTACCGTAAATCCTGGAAAAAGCCTCCAGGGAGACCGTGTAAACCTCGTTCCGGGTGAGTTCATGTCATAAGGCGATGCATTCACAATGTAAAGGGTATCCCGGGTTTGT
>JACZJJ010000030.1 GCA_014860625.1 Bacteroidales bacterium
GTGTAGTAAAGGTTTTATAATTCATTAATATGGTTAAATTAGATTATCACAAAAATAATAAATCATTTCATTAAAAGTCAAGCGAAACTCGAATTTGTTTTCATATTTTTGAACATTCATAAATCATTTCTATTATGTGTCTGAAAAAGAGCTATTTAAACTTGTCTATATTGTTGACAGGACTTCTAATAATTCAATCTTGTACCATGAAAAAACACGTTGACACCCTTGTCACCAATGCCCGGATATATACAATTGATGATATCAATCAGGTTGCTGAAGCCATGGTAATAAACCAGGGGAAAGTAGTAAGCACAGGTCTTACAGAGGATTTGCTGAAGATATATGAACCCGCCCGGAAGCTGGATGCAGAGGGAAAGACCATCTTTCCGGGGTTTATTGATGCCCATTGCCATTTTTACGGACTCGCCTTAGGTCTCCGGTGGATCGACCTGGTAGGTTGCAGCTCTTTTGAAGAGGTGGTGGAACGAATCTCACTTGCCGACACAATACAGGAGGATGCCTGGATTACGGGCAGGGGATGGGATCAGAATCTGTGGAAAGTCAAGGAGTTCCCGGATAAAAATGTCCTGGACGAGCGCTGGCCGGACCGACCTGTTGTATTGGTTCGGATTGATGGACACAGTGTTCTGGCGAACCAGGAAGCGCTTGACCGGGCTGGCATCACATCGGATCATCACTTTTCCAACGGCGAAGTGGAAATCGTTCATGGCAAGCTGACAGGGATCCTCAGTGAGACGGCAGCCGATCATATTCGAAATGCCATCCCCAAGCCTGACCGTGAGGCTACCCTGGATCTTCTCAGTGAAGCTCAGGAGCTCTGTTTTTCATTGGGACTTACAGGCGTTTCGGATGCCGGCCTTGACCTAAACACGGTGAAGCTGATGGATTCGGCTCTTCAGGATGGTTTGTTACACATTCATATCTATGCCATGCTGGAGCCTTCAGAAGAAAATATAGAAGCCTTTGTAAAGGAGGGACCCTATCTCAAAGACCGCCTGCATATCTGCTCGATCAAGCTTTATGCTGATGGAAGTCTGGGAAGCCGGACAGCCCTTTTGAAGCAACCGTACAGCGACGACCCTTCCAGGTCCGGCATACAGGTATCTTCCGAAGAATCGATCAGGGATATATGTAAACTTGCCCTGGAAAAAAATTATCAGGTCAATGTCCATTGTATTGGAGATAAAGCTGTGCGCATGGTGCTGGATGTTTACGGAGAGTTTTTGGAAGATGGTAACGACCGGCGCTGGAGGATTGAACATGCTCAGGTTGTCGACCCGGCCGATCTGATCCTTTTTGGCAAATACTCTGTCATTCCCTCGGTTCAGGCCACACACGCTACGTCGGATATGTATTGGGCAGGAGACCGGCTGGGACCGGAACGGATCAAATGGGCGTATGCATACAACGATTTATTGAGTCAAAACGGATGGTTGCCTAATGGGACCGACTTTCCGATTGAACGGGTGAATCCGCTGCTTACATTCTTTGCAGCTGTTGCCCGCCAGGATGTTTCAGGATTTCCAGCAGGCGGGTTTCAACCGGAAAATGCACTTTCACGTGAGCAGGCAATCCGATCAATGACGATATGGGCGGCGAAAGCCAATTTTGATGAGAACGAATATGGCAGTCTTGAACCGGGGAAATGGGCCGATTTCATTCTGCTGGATAAGGATATCATGGAAATTCCTATAAATGAGGTTCCTGAAGTAAAGGTTCTGCAAACCTGGTCTCACGGGGAGAGGGTTTATACAAATAGCGAAATGGTAAAATGGTAATAAAAAAGGTTACTTCTTCATCGTTTTGCAGATGAATTTCCCGACGTTGTCGCCAGCCCTGTCGAAACAACTTTGGATACGGCTTCCGGTGTCAAAATCATATCCAGCCATATTTACACTCTGGATCTTTGGGTAATCAATGGTAGCGATTGGGGTGCCGGGATTGCCAGATTCAACCAGATCAATCACCATGTTAACCAAAGCAGGCTTACTCATCCCCACTCCTGACTGGAATCCAGGTTCAATAAAATTGATGTGGACAACCAGGGTATAGGATGCATCGGAAGCGTTTTCCGTAGCTTTTAAGCCACACGCATCAAGTTTTCCATTCAGGTTCTTCTCAAACATTGGCTGAAAACGGGCAGTTTTATCGGTTTCCCAGGCTACGGCCCATGTATCCCCACTTCCCGCTTTTTTCTTGTTCCGGTCGGTGATGCCTTTCGCGATGTAATCGGTCTGCGCCAATTTACCTACCTTAAGCTGACTGTAATCATACTGGATATTCACAGTAGTCTGTCCGTTTAAGGCGGAGAGGCTGCCTGACTTCAGTTTCTGGGCGAATAGGGATCCACTGGCTGTTGCTAGCATTCCTGCCAATAAAATTAAGACAAATCGTTTCATGCGTTTGGATGTTAGGTTTGACAATGTTGGATTATTCAGACAAATATATATGACAAAACGATTTTATCCAAATAAAGTTTTCTTCTTTATTTTACTCTATTGTCAATAAATTTTACTGGTTTTCGGCTCGCTTCAGGGAATTGAATGCGATGAATCTCATCAAATGTGTGAAATACGATTGAGGGTGCAACACGGAGTCTGGCCCTGAAATGATCCTTGATATCAGACTCCATCATACTGATTTGTTGCCTGCTGCCAGCGTGAATCACAATTTCATCTGTTTCGATGTCATTTGTCGAAACCTCAACCACGTAGTTGTCCACGTAGTCAATCGTATCCAGAATGTCATAAAGCGATGGAGGATAGAGGGTAGTCCCCCTGTATTTGATCATCTGGTTCTTCCTCCCGATCACCGGCCCCAGCCGAAATGATGTCCTTCCACAGGAACAAGGCTCGGTAAATTGAGAACAGATATCTCCGGTTTTAAACCTCAACAGGGGCATTCCTTCAACTCCAAGAGGAGTAATGGTTACCTCTCCCTGTTCACCCTCCTTGACCGGTTGGTTCTGATCGTCAAGAAACTCCACGATGACCAGTTCAGGGTGATGGTGACCTCCCGCACCAGCACTACATTCGGTAAAGGATGTTGCCATCTCCGTAGAAGCATATGTGGAATACAGTTTGATTGGCCATTTTTCCACGATCTTTCTGGCTAATGTATTGTACGATAAATCGTTGTTGCGAAGGGGCTCGCCAATACATACCGCTTTTTTAACAGAACTTGAACGGTAATCAATGCCATGATTCTCGGCGTAATCAATGATTTTAAGAATGAAGCTGGGGACTGCGATGATAGTATCCGGTGATATCCGTTGAATTGTGTCCCATTGCAGTTCAGGTATTCCGTTTCCCACCCTGACAATGCTGCCTTCCAGTTTTCTGATACCCAGGAAGTAAGCCAATCCGGCCATAAACCGCCGGTCGATGGTTGTCATCAGTTGAAAGATCTCTCCGGGCATTGCATCTGCACAGGTAAAGGAGATGGCTTCATTGTAAGCCAGGCGTTCCAGATCCTTTTCAGTCAATGCAAAAGTGACAGGATCTCCCTGTGTCCCGGAAGTTGTGATGTAGTCAACAATTTTTTTTCTGTCCACGCAGATGAAATCCGCATTGTGCCTCTGCAAGTCTTCTTTTGAAGTAGTAGGAATTTGTTCTAAATCACGGAACCCGGATATCTTCTCAATGTTTACCTTACTGCTGGCAAAGAGTCGCTTGTAAAACGGAGAGATGGAATTGAGCTGGTGTAGATGTTCCCTGAGTTTTATATCCTGAAAGTTACGGATCGCATCAATCGGACAGGTCTCGATAGCGGGAAAAAACGGGGAAGCCATTTTAGAATTTAAAGCCAAGCAAGACCCTGAATGTGTTGATGTCAATATTGTGAACAGGACGGGCATCGTCAAAATCATTGTAGTTGATTCTGCCGATCGTGTAGTGTAACCCAAAGAGAAAGATCCGGTAGCGGATATTCATCATGATTTCCTGCCCTGCGATCTGGTAGCCCCAGTCGCTGTTATGCCAGCTGAGGTTGAAGTTGAGTTTGTAACTCAGGTCAATCATCAGCCTGTCAATAGGATTTACAGTGATTACAGGTCCGAATTTCTGGCCAAAGAAGAAATACCAGAATTCTGTCTCTTTCTTGCCTGAGTTTAATGGCAGGTTTGGTTTGGATGTCGCAAACCAGGCATCGATAAAACAGGCATCAATACCAAATCTCAGAAAATTGTTGGCGATTGCAGGACCAATGTAGATCAGGTATCCAAGTCCGAGGTTGCCTCCGATTTTAGCAGCATGAAAAAGAGTGGTATCAGGTGTATAAGGAGCCTTGTCAATTAGAACCTTGTCCAGTGCGAATGTTCCAACAGGAAATACAGGGCCCAGCTTGAGGTAGAAACCACTTTTGATAAGATTCGGCCTGGCGAAGCTATGGGTAGTTGAACTGGATGGTGTCTCTCCTTTGTCTTGCGAGAGTAAGCTTCCGGTTGCAAAAAAGAACAGTGTGGAAATAAGAAGTATATGGTGTTTCATGAATGTACGGTTTATGATTATCAGGTAAAATTACACTTTTTCCATGTATCCATAACGATCCATGTGGTTTATCATGGTATTGGCAATTGTTTTTTTCTCCTCCGCAGATAATGAGAATGTATTCTTTTGATAGCCAGTGTTTAAAACAGTGAATTCATTCAACTGATTTTCAAGGTGATTTGAAAACGGCAAATTTATTTTTCTGTATAAAGTCTGCAGGGATGCTGCAGGATTTGTTTCAAGATCCTCGTACCGGACCTCGGCAAACCGATCATCTGGCATCAAACTCAGGTCCCGGATAACGGTTTCTGAAAGCTGAGAATAAAAAGCAGAGACCTCTTCAATCGTTGGCAGATAACGGTTCCGGTTCAAAATGTTCTGCCTCTGAACGATGTCCCACAAGTGCCGTGTTGAAGGAACAACTGAATATGGGTGCCTGACGATGTGGATGAACCGTGCTTCAGGGAATAGTTCTGCGAGAAGTGGAATCCTCATTGAGTTAAACGGATTCTTCGACAGGACACGCCTGCCTGTGACAAAATGAATTTTTTTGTAAAATGTCTTCAGTGATGCCGCCCAATGATCCAGCGATTTTCCTTCTGGAACAAACTGGCTATCTAAGAGATAATATTTTTTTTTTGGAGGGAAGATCAGTTGTTCGAGTGGGGATTGGGTTGTTAACCGGAAAATGGCATATTCATCCTCCTGCGGTTCGTCCATGCCGATTTTTACGTTGTCCATCGGTCGCGATGAACCCATCATCATCTTGAAAATAGGTTGGTAAAACCGGTAGGAGATCATGAAGTTTTCGGGTAAAGCAACCTGGAACAGGGTAGGGGCTGCCAGTTCTGAATCCAGAGCCATCAGTTGGTGGAGCAGCGTAGAGCCTGTTCTCCAGTGCCCGACGATAAAGATCGGATCACGAGGGATGGGGTGCTTTTCCAATGCATGGCGAAATTTCAACAGTTCCAGACGGCTGAACAGCGAGGACCACACAGAGCTTTGAAGCAGAAAGAGTATCCGGAGGATGTGTGAAGGCGAAAAGCTGATTTGATTACGTAGCAGAAGGCTCAAAAGAGGCCTGAAGCGAATCCCTGCGGTAAGGTACGAATCTTTCAAGCGGCTGGTCTTTCACGAGAGATAAACTCAGCAATAGTGTCTATTGACTGAATGATATGACGAGCCAGATTTTGATCGTTTAGCCTGACATTGTATTTCCTTTGCAGGGCCATGATGATCTCGATGCCATCCACAGAATCGAGGGTAAGTGCATTGTTGCCTCCAAAAAGAGGTTCGTTGTTACTCACCGCATTTGGATCGACATCGGTTATATTGAGTGTTGACATGATCAGATCTTTGATCTCAAGTTTCAATTCATCAGTAGGTTCAATTGCCATGGTACAGTATTATTTGATGCTCTTTTTCAGTTTTTTAAAGAAATCTTCTTCCAGTTCTGCACGTTCTGCGATCAGGTTGCTGAGCTCTTTCATTTTATCAGCTCCAAGATCCCTGTTTTTACCGATTCTTGCCGCGAAGAGGGATATCTCTCTCCACCCGTCGCCAATGGTCATCAGCTCAGATGAAAGATTCTTCAATTCGGAGTTGGCAAGGATTTCAGAGGCCTGCTGAAGGAAGGTGGCATACATAAACCTGAATCCAGCCCCACCGGTCCCCTGATCTTCCAACAGGATATTGATCTTCATCACTTCGTGTGACAGATGCTCGGTGTCGCGGGCAAATTTCGGCCATTCCACGACCCGTTTTGCAAAGAGCCTGATCCCATTGATGCCAATGAATGGAACAGGAAGCTTAAGCATGTTGAAACAGGCTTTGTCTATTCCTTTCAGAATCGGCTTCCTCAGGTCAATGTCGGCAGGCACGAATGTCGGATAAAAGAGAAATCCCTCTGGGGACATGTTGCCACCGGCAAACCGGCCTCTCCTGAGTGATTGTTCATTCAACCGTTCAGGCCTTGGGAAATAGCTGTCACTTACAAGATAGTCGGAACCCTCTTTTCCAATGACTACCATGAAATGAACATTGACGTGAGCCCGTTCCCAACTTGGAACATAATCCATATAAAAGAAATCTACCTGGCATGCAACGGGTATTCCCTGGCGGAGAAGGTCATCCAGTTTGTTCATCCCATCCTCCTCATTCCTGAATGAGTAAGTTTGAAACTTCACGCCAAGCCGCTTTTTTATGTTCTTTCGGATGTCGCCGGGCCGGTTCCTCACGATGAAGGTTGGGAAAGTGAATGATTTATGTTTGTGGAAATATCCGAAAAAGATTCCGCTGGCGATACCGAACACCATCGGTTCAGAGATCGCCAATCCGGCGTGGTTCAACAGGGACGTGACAGTGCCGGATTCACAATGGGCACCCATTTTATGGTTGTAGGGTATTGTAGTCATGGTTTGGCAGGTTCAGCAATCAACGGGTCCTGGCCGGGGATGGCTCCCACTAGCTGTACAGTAGTTATATTAAAAACGGATGCATACCGCTGAAGGAGATCATCAGACAATTTTTCAAAATGAACAGGAAGGAGGTGTTTTTTTACCTTTCTGAGTGGTAACCGCACCCTTGCTGAAAGCTCCTTTGGCGTCAAATCTTCCAGGATCATAAAAAACTCCACAGGACTGATCTCCTGTTGATTGATTTTCTCCCGGAGTGAACTGACCAGATTTTTCCTTTTATCGAAATAATCGTCAATGTAGTTTTTTGTGATAAATGATCCTGTCTGCATGGGGCCAAACTGTCCATCCTCCTTTTCCACATAAAGGATCATCTGCTGTTCGGGACAATCGACAAAGCCCTCTTTCTCTTTCATATACTTCTTGGCATTTTTACCGTTTTGCAAAAATAAGGATGCTGATCAGCATTGCAAAAATAAAAAACAAAAGCAACCAGAAGATTCCCGGAAGGATGTCGGACACCCCCCCGTCCCGGATAAATAATTCGATGTAATTGTCTATTCCCCAGCGCATTGGTGACAGGCTGCTGATAAACTGTACGGCTTTTGGCATCATATGAACAGGCAGAAATGTTCCGCTGATAACGCCAAGGATCACCACCATTACAGAGCCGAAAAGGGCTGCCTGACTGTGCGTTTGTGAGCCCGATCCAACAAGCAGGCCGAAGCCCACGGCTCCAAGCGCTGCGGAGATGGTTGCCACAGAAATGGCAGTATAACTGGCTGCCATTTCAAGTTTGGGAAAGCCAAAGAAGAGATGAAGCACATAATAACCGACCAAAAGCATCAAAAGGAACTGGATGATGCAGACAAAAAGGTAGAGGATGACTTTTGCGCCCAGCATGGTGGAAAGCGGAACAGGCAATGTCCGGAGCCGGAAACCTGAACCTTCATTCTTTTCACTGATGACGCTGCCGGATAAAGGAATGACGATAAAAAACATGGCAAAGAGAATAAATCCGGGGATGTTATTCTGCACGGGACTCGGTTTGATGGTCGAACGCTCCCTGACAGCCTGTTCCTGGTAAATGGGTGGCAACATCTCAAGCATATCCACTTCATTGAGCAGTGAAGAAGAAGGTTGTCCGGCTGCAAGAAGGTTATGCATCATCACTTTCCCGCTGGCACCTTTCAGGATGAACGTTGCTGCTGTAATAATGGATGTTTTGTAGGCTTCATGAAGTGTTGGATCAATCACAAGGGTAATGGCGGTATCACCCTGAGAAACAATGATCCCCAAAGGTACCTCGCCTTTCATGATGGCAGTATGGATCGCCTTCTGGTCCAGGGAATCTGCCATTACATGGAACATCCCGGAGGCATTGATATCGCGACTTAGCTGTTCTCCAAGGGTTGATCCGGGAGGACTCAGGATGAGTACTGAGGATTTTTCCACCTGACTTTTCAGGGCATTCTCCTGCGCCAAGGTTACAACAAGAATCAACAAAACCGGCATCAAAAAAAGAATTCCCAGTCCAGGGAGATCCCTGGCAAGGATGAACCACTCTTTTCTTAATGCACCAAAAAATTTATACATAGGTTGTGCTAACTTGCTAATCGTGCTTCAATGATGGATATCGGTGCAATGGTAGAATAATAGCGGTGAAGAGTAAGTCCGGCACCAGCCAACAACGTTTCGAACTCTGCCCTTGTTCTCTCTTTCCCACCAGGCATTGATGTGAGCATCTGAATGTCGATCAGTGTAGCTGCAGATGCCTTATTTGGCTCAGGAACAATCATTTCAACAATAAGAATCTTGCCGTTTGCTGGCATTGCGTCCCGAATGTTAGAGAGGATGGTCAGACAGGTCGCGTCATTCCAGTTATGGAGGATATTTTTTAAGATATACCCGTCAGCACCCTCTGGGATGGCTTCCAGGAAGTTTCCCTCGACGCGCGTAATTTTCTCTTCTACATCGTATTGTTTCAGTATTTCATCCGCTTTTTCCAAGGCAGAAGGAGTGTCGAAAAGGATGCCCCTGAGAGCAGGGTAGGAGGAAACGATATTTGCCAACAGAAAACCTTCTCCGCCTCCGATATCAGCCAGCGTTTTGAAGGATGAAAAGCTGTAACTTTGCAGGAGTGGTGCTAATCCCAGAGAAGAGAGGTTCGTCATCGACTGATCGAAAACCTTGTAATTAGCGGCATCTCCATTCAGGAAATCATAAATATTCTGGTTATAAATCCTGTTGAAGCCATCTTTTCCTGTTCTTACAGTCTCCAGTAACTCACCTGTAATCTGCCAGTTAAGCTTCCCAAGGTGGTGTCTGAGCATATGACGAAGCGATCCGTCACCATCCGTTAACGGAAAGGAAAGGCGTGTGTTGCGGAATGTCCGGTTTTTGCCTTCCCGAAAGATCTTGTGAGACGAGAGGGCTCTCATCACCCGGTAGAGGCTTTCGGGATCAGCATCCGATTCGGCAGCCAGCGCGTTGATCCCTTTTTCTCCCGACGTGAGTAATCCGGCGATGTTTAATTCCGCTGCGACATAGAGGGCGGGAAGCAGGTAGAAGTATTGAAATTTCTCATAAAGCACAACATTTCCGGGGAACAGCCGGTCGTGGAAAGAGAGTAGCAGTTTTCTGACTCCCTCCAACGTTTTTACCATCCATTTCGGGGGCAGCGCAGGTCGATTCGTATTACGGTTCATTACTCAGGGGCTCTTCAGGTGAAGGGGAGAATTTCCATCGGTTGTGGGACCAGAGATAAAATCTGGGGTCTTCTTTAATGTTGTCTTCCAGCGCTTTGAAATACCGGGTAGTGAGATCCGGGACCATATCAACCTCTCCGGGCTCGTTCAAGGGACGAAATTCTACCTCATAAAACCCTCGCTTAATTTTCCTGTTATGTACATACAGAACCACCCCTTTTGTTTTCCTGTGCAGACTGTCCAGTCCCCGGAAGGCGGCGGTAGGCTGGTTTAGAAAGTTCACCCACGGAACTTTAGCTGCTTTCGCAGGTCGTTGGTCTGCAGCAAAATAGAGGCAGAGCGGCGCCTTATCCCGGTGGTTGAGGAGGTATCTGTATGCATCGTGATATTGATGAAGAAGGAGTCCGTATTTTCCTCTTGAGTGAAGTATCAGGTCGTCCACAAACTTGTTGGATTGCTCCTTGTAAATGGCAACGCAAGTAAAATTGATTTTCAGAACCAGGTAAGAGACCCACTCCCAATTGCCATAATGGCCGGGGGCCAGAATAACATTGATGCCTTCACTGGCATATTTATCCAGCAGTTCTGTGTTGGTTAGTTTGTAACGGGCGTCGAAATCGCTGATTTTCATGTGGAAATTAGCCACTGCCTCCACCAGGTAATCAGCCAGGTGCTTGTAGAATTCACGCTTGATATACTTGAGTTCAGCTTTCGATTTCTCAGGAAATGCATTCTGCAGGTTTTTGCAAACGACCTCTTTTCTGTAACCAAGCATATAATACATGATAAAGTATACGAATGTTGATATCCCGTAAAAGAAACTGAAGGGCATAATGGTCAGAAACCAAATCATCAGACGTAGGGAGAAGCGCATGCAGGTGAATTCTTTGGGCAAAGGTAACACTTCAGGGAAAATTATGAATGTCGAATGACGAATTACGAATAATTGCCAACTGCAAACTGCTGACTGCCTACTGCTAATTGCTAACTGACCTTCAGAATCAAACAACTTGGACCTCCGGTTCCTTTGATGAACTCGGAGAGATCAACCGGATACACTGTGAATCCCTCCCTTTTTAATGCGGAAATAGTTGAGTCATTTGATTGATCTGCAATAACCTGCTTATCGGGGAGGGCGATTACATTACCACTGATGAATCCGTTGTTTGGAACTTCAATCACATGAAACCCGTTGAAAAGGGAATCCGGGAAAAGTCCGCCAACGCACAGGATCGTATCTTTTGATACCAGTGTTAAGGTGCCCCCCAGGTGAAGAAAAGGTTCAGGCACTCGGGCAATTCTGATTTCATATCCAAACTTCATGAGAAGAGAGCTGAACTGCTCGATTCCTGACAGGTTCGTTCTCGAAGAGTGGCCAATAAAAGCAATATTTTCTGCCAGGATGATGTCTCCGCCTTCCACGGTTCCCGGCAACTCAATGGATCCTATCCTTTTTTTCCCGAGAGATCCCAACACATCAGCCATCCAGTCCTCTTCTCCCGTTCGGGAGGGGAGTCCCATCCGAAGGCGAACATAACCTTTTGGAGTGCAAACCGCTGTATCTTTGGTGAAAACGGAATTGGGGTGTTCCGGCAATTCCTGAATGTTAATGACTCCGGTCCCCGATTGTTCAATGGCCCTGACCAATGCCAGGTGTTGGTTTGCTGCTTCTTTTGAGTCAGGAAGTTGTGTGATGTTATCGATTTTCAGGCTGGAGGCACCAAAATAGGCCGGCCCCGGGGAGCAGGTAATCAGGGTCGGTGATTCAGGGTCGAGGGTCAAGGTCAATTTCAAATTTCAAGTTACAGATTATCTACCTCACCCCAACCCTTCTCTTCAAAGAGGGGAGCAAGTCCCCTTTAGGGGATTTAGGGGTCCTATCAAGTTTCAAGGAACTTCATCCCCAGCGCTTTCGCCAGTTCACCGGCTTTCTCATGCGCTGTCTCTTTGGATGAACATTTCATTACTTCTATCCGTGACCTGGGACTAGCTGCCTCAAGGACAACCCGGTAGTCTTCCTGTTTGGTCTCCATCGTGCGGTTGCTCAGACTGAAAGTCCGGTACGACCTGGTGGTTCGGACCACCCGGATACCTTGAAAGTTGTCTGTCCCGATCCAATCTCCCGACCTGATTAACCCAAAGAGGAGCTGACAGGCGCGAACCCTCTGTTTTTTAGTATCTACTTCACACCCAGTTCCTGAGAAGCCAACAAAGGCACCGATAAGGATGAGAATTGATCCTGTCCAGTAAAATGGAATCAGGATGATACCAACTAAAACCAGGACCATTCCAGCAAAGGAGCCTCCAGGTCCAAAAGATTTGTCTAGCCTGTATAGAGATCGCACATGGCAAAGGTATGAAAATAGTCATGCGAGTCTTTCATGACTTATACCCGGCTTAGGGAACCATCGTTATTTATGCTATGGCAGGTTCCAGGAAAACAGTCACAGTGTCATCTGCGACATGTTTCAGGAGGAAAACAAGATGATGGAGGTTTTTTGGATCATCCAATGTAATCAAGGCAGCAAATACACGATGTGATGCGATGTTTAGATGACTGGAAGTCGGTTTTTCAGCGAGCCTTCTTAACAGTGGGCTTATACACTCTCTCCCGATTAATATCAGTGCTTCAGTGGCAATCAATCTGATTTCACTTTCAGAATCTTCCAGTGATGCAATGCATGATGGGATAGAAGAACGGTGGCCGATCAATTTAATGACTTTGAGGGCTTCCATACGAATAATCTTGTTACTCGAGCCCAGTAGTATATTCAACTGGGGAAGCACCTTGGATCCTAGCCTGGCCAACAGTTCCCCGGCCCAATGCTGTGTGTCAAAGTCGGGATTATCCACCAGATCTGAGAATAAGACTGACAAATTATCCGGAGCCTCTTCATTCTCAACATCAAAAGTTGTTTTCAAATGTACCTTCATGGTTTTATTCTTACGGAATAAAACTACTATCATTTATAGGGAAATTTGTTACATAACTTTGTGAAAAAATTACATAATTCACACATTACCGTATTTCGATCTGCCATAGTGAATAGTTCGACTCCGGATTTGATGGGCCGGAGGGGTATTCCCAGAATACTTTCTCCCCCGGAGTGAATGCAATCGGGAAATTGAATAAAGGGCCATCATATACAAATGTGTGAAACTCTCCATTCTCACCGCAAGGATCGACGCCCAGGGGAAGACGGTCAAGGAAGGCTCTGTCAAAGTCTGCCCCGACGTAGGATTCGTCCATCAGAGCGGCATTTACTGACACGACTATTGCTTTGAAACCGGCTTCAATGAAGTTTTTTGCCTGGATGCCGGGCTGGTTATCCCACAAAGGAAAAAGTGCTTCCATTCCGACCTTTTCTAACTGATTCTCACGGTAACGGCGAAGATCCTGAAGGTTAATATCCCCGAACACGGAGGTTGTAAGTCCTTGATCCCGATATCCTTTCATCTTCAAAAGCATTCGCTGCTCATACGTCTCCATATCAGGATTTTCAGGAAGGTACAGGATGTCGAGAGGGATTCCAATTGAAACGGCCTGTGCCTTAACCAGTTCTTCCCGCACTGCATGCATCGCAACCCGTTTGGTCTTTTCACCAACCGTTGTCAATAGTCGTTCAACTGAGATTCCCTCAGTTTTCCTGATCTGGAAAAGTGCAAATGCAGCGTCTTTTCCTCCACTCCAGTTCAGAAATGCCCGGCTCCCTTTTTGACTGAGATCAACGATATTCATATGATTGATAATTTTGGTGACATTACTAAATTTCACTATTTGCTTTAGTAAATATCTGATAAAGAATCGGTACCATAATCAATGATAAAAATGTGGAGACCAGAAGTCCACCGATGATTGTCCACCCCAAAGGTGCCCACATCGTTCCCCCTCTGAGGGTAAGTGGGAGCAATCCTCCGATCGTTGTTAAACTGGTCAGGACAATAGGCGTAAAGCGGGTCTCTCCGGCTTTGATAATTGCCTCTTTAAGGGCCATTCCGTTGGCAATCAGTTTGTTTGTATAATCAACAAGGATGATGGCATTATTCACCACGATTCCAACCAGACTGATCAATCCGATAAATGCCGAAAAAGAAAACGTATATCCGGAGATATACAGAGCCCAGACCATCCCGATCACTGCAAACGGGATAGAAGCATAAATGATCAGCGGTTGAAGAAACGACTTGAATTGCAGCACCAACACGGCAAATATTGCAATCATGGCAATGATAATGGCAATCTGCATACCGCCAAAAGAGTCCTGCCGGCTTTCGACCTCACCGGTAATCACATATCTGTATCCTTTGGGGAATGGATACGCATTGAGCTGTTCAATGACTGGATTCATCACATCATCGAGGTTAATCCCTTTCTCGAGGTCGGCTGTGACGAGGGCAGTACGTTCCAGATCAAAGCGTTTGATCCTGCTTGGAGCTTCAACGAACTCCATGGAAGCCAGCTGTTTAAGGGGAACCTGACGCCCGGAAAGGGAGGTAACGAATATATCGTTGAAGTCTTCCGGCGAAATTTCGTCACCAACCGGCATCCGCAATATGATCTGATATTCCTTTCCCTGGGGATCACGAAATTTTGAAACCCCGAGACCGCTGACCGCTGCCCTGATGGTTTTGTCAATTTCAAAAACGGGAACACCGTACATACTGGCTTTATCACGATTAATGACTATGCTGATGTCAATCTGTTTTTTTGACATCTGGTTGTCCAGGTTGATAACACCTGGCTGTTCCCGGATCATCCGTTCGACATCTTCCGAGATATTTTTCAGGACACCCAGGTTTTCACCCGTAACGAAGACCATGATTGGTGCTTCCACAGGATGCCCTTGTTCGAACTCCTTGACGATGATCCGTGCTCCGGCATATTCGGAGAAGTGCTTTCGCAGAGATGCAATCATATCGTCGAACTCTTCTACATTGTATTCGTCCAGTTGTATGAAGATTTCGGCGAAGTTCTTTGAATAGTTCTTTTCCAGAACGTTGTAGTAGATCCTGGGGTTGCCGTGGCCGATGTTGGACGCGTAATAGGAGACACCGGAGAGGGTATCCAGAAGGGCTTCCACATCGATCGTTACCTGATTGGTCTTATCCAGGTTTGTCCCTTCAGGCAGGTTAATCTGGATCAGAAATTGCGGTTTTTCCGCTTTCGGGAAAAATGAGATGCCGACAAACTGAAACACAACGATCGAGCCAATGAGGGCAATAAGGGCAAGCGATATGATCAATAGCTTGTGTTTCAGAGAATAGAGCAGTACACGACGATACGGACCTTCAATCAGTTTCTGCAATTTTTTCTCTGTAAATGTCGACTCCTTTTTTGAATCGCTGACTGGTATCTTACGGTATATTTTGCTGGTTATCAGTGGGGTGAGTGTTAATGCAACCAGTAACGACATGATGAGCGTGGCAATGATGGTCACCGGCATGCTTTTGATAAATTCACCCGATGCTTCCGGCATCATGATCAGAGGGATAAACGCCAGAACCGTTGTAGCTGTGGCACTTACAACTGGCCACCCAATTTCGGAAGCTCCCAGAATGGAGGCATCCCGGGGGGAATACCCCAAAAACCTGAACCGGTTGATGTTTTCAACCATCACAATGGAGTTGTCGACAAGCAATCCAAGAGCTACAACCAATCCGGCAATTGAGATCTGCTGCAATCCAAATCCTGAGAAGTCAACCACGAATAATCCCATGATGATTGAGAGGGGAATAGCCATAATGACGATCATGGAAGAGCGGAAGCCCAGAGTCAGCAATACAATCAGGCCGACAAGAAGGATTCCCTGTAACAGGTTCCCGAGGAAATAACTGATTCGCTGGTCGACCCAGACAGATTGATCGAATACCGTAAACAGGTGAATTCCAACAGGAAGCGATTGAGAAAAATTGGTCAGTTTCGTTTGAAGTTCTTCGCGTATCGTGAAGATATTGTAACCCTCTTTCTGTTTAACCTCCATGAAGATACAGCGCTCTCCGTTTACACGTGCCAGGTAGTTCTGGTCTTCGTAGGCGAGGGTCACTGTGGCGATGTCTTTGAGATAAATGTTCCTGCCACCGTACGAATGCACCACCGTATTTTCAATCTCCCCGATACTTGCAAAGGACCCACTTGTCTGGATGTTGAAATTTTTACCGGAAAGTTTAAGGGATCCTCCGGGAATATTGGCATTGTTGCTCTTTATCGCCTTCTCAACCTGATCAAGCGAGATGTTCATGGCTGCCATTTTCGGGAAGTTCAGAGATACCCTTACCTCTTCTTGCGGATATGCCTTGATCTCGACATTTTTAACACCTTTCGACTTTTGAGCCACTTTTTTCAGGTTCTCAGCTTCATTCAGCAGGTCATGGAAGGTTGCCTTTTCAGAAACCAGGGCAAGCTGCAGGATGACAACATCAGAGGTTGTCCATTCCAGGTAGTTTAACTCCAGGATCTCATCAGGTAGTTCGGAGCTGATCCCGTTGACCTTATCAACAACTTCATCAAACTTCTTTTTGGCGTCGCCACTGAAATAGAATTCCACAGAAACATATACAAGGCCATCCTTTACAGTGGTATGGATTCGCTTGATATCTTCAAGTTCATTCACTGCCTCTTCAATAGGCTGTGCAACAAGCTCTTCCAGGTCAATAGGCGTGGCTCCTGGAAAAATCACAATGACCGAGGCACCAGGTACATTCACGGGAGGATCTTCGGTTCGGGGCATCGAAATGAATGAATTGACCCCGGCAATCACAAGTAAAATAAAAACCAGAATGGTGAACTGGTAATTGTCAATGGAAAGTTTTGGAAGATTCATCTTAAACAAATTGAGGTTAGTTCTCCAGAATCACTATTTCATCACTCTCTTTCAGGTAGTTAGCACCTTCTGTTATGATCAGTTCACCCTCTTCAACACCTTCCTGAATACAGATGATCCCATTGGTGTTCGAAATCCTGATCTGACGTTTCTCAGCCCGGTTATCACGGGCAATAAAAATATATCCCACATCTCCCTGAGCCTCTACCAGAGCCTCTATCGGAATCTGAAGGCACAAGACGGGCTGTGGTGTATAGATTTCAACCCGGGCAACGAACCCGGAAGCAAGCGGATATTTTTGAGGAGTGAGAGAAAGCTTTACCTCATAGGTTCCGGTATAGGGATCAGCTGCTCTCCCGATTTCAGATACAACAGACTGAAAATCAACATCAGGAAAAGCATCAAAATGAATTACTGCAGGATCTCCCAGTTCTATTTTCACAACATCCCTGTCAGTCAGACTCGCTTTCACAACCCACTCATCGCCGGAAGAACCAAACAGAAAAATAGGTTGTCCGGGCCCTACGATTTCACTCTCCTCTGCCAGTTTTTTAAGGATCTTTCCCTGCGCCGGAGCCTCAATCACCGAATATTTCCGGTTGAACCTCGCAATATCAAGGTTGGCTTTTGCAATATCGAGTCCTGTAAGGGCATCCTGAAGGTTTTCAAGCGTTGCAACGCTGTCGTTGTAAAGGTTTTCAACACGCGCATAATCCCTGTCAGCTTTCTTGAAGGCCAGATCAGCCTGGTGTTCCATGGCATTTACCTCTGCCAGGTTCAACCGGGCCAAGACATCTCCCTGCAAAACCGACTGGCCCTCCTTTACACTGATTTGCTCAATCAACCCGCCGGTTTTAAAACTCAACCGGACTTCCGTTTTTGAGGAGAGTTGGCCGGAGGTTCTTACGGCTTCATTGATCTTGTTGAATTCAGCCCCAACTACCTTAACCCTGACCCGGTCATCCTTGTTCGTCATATCAGGAGTCCGGTTACACGCCAGGAAGGAGAGGGCGAGAAGGAGTAGGATAAGATTTGTATGTTTCATAATGTCAATGTGTTGGTGGTTTCTTACCCCTAAATCCCCTAAAGGGGACTTACTCTGCATTCTGGGGTCTGCGGTACATTCGTCATTCGTCATTCGTCATTCGTCATTAATTTATAGGGTATGTTCCCACTGCTCGTTCAAGTTCTGCCCGGCTGATCTCATAGTCATAACTGGCAAGGATCAGGTTCAGGTCAGCATTTGTCATGTCGGTCCGAACGTTTATAAACTCAAGCAGGCTTGTTTGCCCCTGGTTGTACTTCTTACGGATAATCTCAAAAGCCTTTGTAGCGCTGGAACTTTGAATTCGAGCAGCTGAAACCGCTTTTGCCGCAGCTTTTTCGCCATACCAGGCATCAATCACCTGCATGGATATCTGGTTTTTTAATTCTGAATTCTGTTCCTGTAATATAATTTGCTCAATAGAGGCCTGCTGGATCTTGGATCGCGTCTCCAGGCCATGGAAGATTTTCCACTGCATGACAACAGAGGCCATCAGGAAATCTGCTTTGTCATTAAATTCATACGAAGTACCCTGGATGCCATAGTTCACCCCGAGGTTCAGGGTAGGGGTATGGTTGAATTTATTTAGCTTTATTGCGTGCTCAGAAGCACTCATATACTCCCCCAGTTGCATCAACTCTTCGCGGTTGCCCAGAGCCGTAGCAATGGCTTCATCTGTATTTAATAATATGCTATCTATCAGAACATTATTATACTTAATGTCAATATAAGATTCAAGTGGTTTATTTAATAAAAAGTTGAAATATGCCTTGGCGGATTCATGGAATTTTTCTGCTTCGGCCATCTGACGTTCGACCTTGCTCTGCTCTGCACGCGAACGGTAAACGGCATCCACAGTCACCTTATCGTTGGCCACCAGACTTTCACTCACCCGAAGGTTTTCCCTGACAACATCGAGGGTTTTTTCAAACAATTCAAGTGCTTTGACCGTCTTCAGATAATTAAAATAGGCCGTCTTGATCTCTTTTACCAGCTCCCTTTTATACAGATCAATACCAATATATGCAGCATTTGAGAGGTCCTTTCGGATCTTGTACTGAAAGTAGATATCACTGTTAAAGAGAGGCTGGTAGAGTGAGAGCATGGTCTCCTGCTCCGTTGGTCTTATGAAATAGATCTTCTCGTTTTCAACACTCGGAAACTGCTGGGATTGAGTAAGTTGATTTAGAGTGGAATAGACTGGATTGAGCAGGTCCCCGATAGGGAAATCGATGGTTCTTCCTCCATCTGCCACTGTGTACCGCGCATTGAAGCCTATATTGGGATAGAACAGGGCCTTAGACTGGTTCAGTGCTGCCAGGCTTTTGTTGTAATTGAGCTGTTTCTGCTTTAACGACTGGTTGTTCTGGAATCCTTCACGGATATAACTCTCCAACAGGTTTTCCTGGGAGAAGAGGAGGGTTTGTATAAGGAGTCCAGCAACCATCAAGGACATTCTCAGGATTGTCTTACTCATGATTAGCTCCCTCCATATGAGATGGTTTCAGTGCATCGCTGAGCAACATGAGGTGACTGTTAACCAGTTGTTCGCGGCCGACATGATGTAGTTTAAACACCGCTTGTTTGGCCGAGTACATCACCAGGATTCCCATCATTTGCGCCCAGAGGGTTGTGCTGAGTTCTGCGATAGGGATATCGGTTCTGATCGATCCGTCAGCCATTCCCCGTTTCAGTGTTTCGTTCAGCACTGTGAGGGAATTCCTGTTGGCCAAAAAATCTTTTACTTTAGCCTCCTGCAGTTTCTGCAGCTCAACATCACGCCCCTGGAAAAAGATCAGGGCATTAAAGTAATTTGGATGAAGGTTTGAAAACTCAACCAGCGCAAGCCCCAATTCGCGAAGTGTTTCAATCCCATTCGAACTGATATGTAACCTCTTCTCCATCAGTCCCATAAGGAGTTTCATTCCCCGTTCCATGATTGCAAAGTGGAGTTCGTCTTTGCTGGTAAAATAGAGATACAAAGTTCCTTTACTCAATTCGGCTTCCACGGCAACATCATCCATAGTAGAGGATTCGTAACCCTTTGTAAAGAAGACTTTTTCTCCGGCATCTATGATTGCCTGGTAGCGTTGTTCTCTCTCCCGTTCTTTTCTTTCTGTTATGCCCATAGAAATATAATTAACGTTCGTCTAGAAAATGACCGTTAGTCATTTTGATGACAAAAATAGGGTAGAGTTAAAAGAAAGTCAAGAAAAAAATGCTGAAAACAGGATAACTAGATCACTGGATGACTGGATCACTGGATCACTGGATGACTGGATCGCTGGATGACTGGATCACTGGATTGCTGGATTGCTGGACGTTTTTGACTGCCAACTGCCCACTGCTTACT